>CAZAQQ010000029.1:4623-11658 GCA_964487485.1 uncultured Candidatus Bathyarchaeia archaeon
CATAGTCACTTTATGGCATAAGGATTTACCGGCGACGCGACAGCCCCAGTGAGAGGTATGACAGGTGCCACGAACATAAATTCATAGACCTTGTCCTTGTCGCAGTCTTCGGCAAGTTCCTCAAGATTGAGAATCTCCCCCATCGATAGGCCCATATTTGGTATCACAATTTCGTGCCAAGGCTGGTAGCAATCTGGCGTTGCGTTGGGTCGAACCTCTAGACCCCATGTGTCCGAAGCTACGGCTGCCACTTCCTTCTCGTATAGCCACCCAGCGGTCTCTATGGTTAGTCCAGGCGCATCTCCCGCAGCGAAGTCCCCCCAGTCTCCGTTTTCCTTAACCTGGCGCATCTGGCCAGTTCGAATCAGCAAGAAGTCACCCCCCTCGACAGCCACCTTCTCCCAAGTGGAGCACCCGTCTAGATCTTCGGGCGTTATACCGTAGCCGGGCTCCAACCACTTAACCTTCTTGTATCGCGCCACATCAAGCAGAACTCCACGCCCAGCGAGCTTATCCTTGTAATTCTCTATGCCATTTTTCGAAGCACCTGAACTAGTCACTAGGCTGCAGTCGTACCCATTCCACATTCTGCCCTCATAGAAGATGTGGCCGAGAGCGTCCCAGTGCGTAGCAGCTTGAGTGGGCAATATGACCACGTCGTCGGCAATACGGGAAAACGGCCTGATGCTAGGTGCTCCAGCAGCCGCATCCGTACCCGTCCTTGTCATCAGGTGGATAGGGTTGAACCGGCTGCCCCCTGGAATAGGTCGTTGAGGCCCTGCACTATCGAAAGGTATCGCTAAGGCGAAGGTTTTCCCTTTCTTGACGAGCCGTGCAGCCTTCACGATCTTTTCAGGAGTTATGAAATTCACAGTTCCCAATTCATCATCTGGTCCCCATCGACCCCAGTTGCGAAGCTTCAGCGCCAGTCGCTTAACGCCTTCCAAGTTTGTGATTTTGTCCACAGCGTTTCTCACCACTAGAAAGGTATGGTGCCTCACTCTATTTGATACTTACTCAACGGGTGAGAGGAATCTTTTCCTCACCAAAGGTCTTTCCATTTCAGCGTCCCCATGCGAACAATGTCAGCGAGTGTAGTCTCATTTCAGCGGAGCGTTGGTCGCCGCGTCTTGCTGCTAAAATGAATCGCTAGTAGAATGAGTTTCATTCTTGCCAGGTGATAGAGCGAGGAGCGCAACTATGATTCCTGAAGATAGGAAACTGTAGAAGAGAGATGCTGGCCCTTCAATCTTGTCTACGAGAGTGCCAAACCACTTGAACTGCATAGAAAAGTTCACAACGGCTACGCGCAAAATGACAACTACGATGTCGAAGAATAAATATTTACGCACTATGGAACAATGTGCATGTGAACGCTGTCTTGTTGGGTTGTAAATGGAAAAAATAGTAAGGTCTGTTTGTCAGGCTTGCCATTGTGAATGCGGAGTTTTCGTCCATGTTAGAGATGGAGTGGCTATAAGGATTGAGGGCGACAAAAGCCACCTTATGAACAGAGGATTCATATGCGTTAAAGGAGTGGCATACCCTGAGCTCGTATATCATTCAGACCGTGTAAGATACCCGTTAAGACGTGCAGGTGAGCGGGGAGAGGGGAAATGGGAGAGGATCTCATGGGACGAGGCATTAGACGGAATTGCTAGGAAAGTTACGAAAATCAAGGAAAAATATGGCGCAGAATCAATCGCCGCAATCCACGGCACCGGTCCAAGATCTTCTCTTTACTCCACAACTTTACTCGCGTACGCGCTCGGCAGCCCAAATGTGGCGAGCGTGGATCTGCATATCTGCTTTGCTCCATCAGTGATCGCTGAATTCTCCACAATAGGCGAATCTGTTATGATGGAAAGGGGGCCTGACTATTCATCTGCAAACTGTATTATGGTATGGGGAGGAAATCCGTTAGTTTCTCATCCCGCAAGGGGAATGGAGATTATTGAAGCCAAGCGTGAGAGGAACGCGAAGCTTATCGTCGTTGATCCACGCCGAACTCTTTTGGCTTCTGAAGCCGACCTTTGGCTTCAAGTCAGACCTGGAACAGATGCTGCTCTAGCCCTTGGAATGATAAATACGATAATCGAGGAAAAGCTGTATGATGAGAAATTTATCAGTAATTGGTGTTATGGGTTTGATGCGCTCAGGGATCGCGCTAAGAACTATCCGCCAGAAAGGGTAGCAGAGATAACTTGGGTACTGGCCGACAAAGTCAAGGAAGCGGCAAGAATCTACGCTACGACGAAACCAGCGGCTCTTCATCATCGCGTTGCGATCGAGCAGAATATCAACTCTGTTCAAACGAACCGTGCCCTTGTCTCTTTAATCGCGCTTACGGGAAATATCGGTGTAAAAGGGGGAAATCTCTTTTCAACTCGTCCAACAGGATATGTAGGTAGCGCTACACTTCTTAGAGGTAAGGAGTTCAGACCAGACCCAGAGATTGAAAACAAACGCATAGGAAGCAAAGAGTTCCCCTTCATATCAGGACCGGAAGCACCACTTCCGTTCGTCCACCCCATTTTGCTCGTCGAGGCGATATCAACTGGAAAACCGTACCCGGTGAAGGCACTATTCTGCGGGGGAGGAAACCCTGTTGTAAACATTCAGAATAGCAAAGCGGTTTGGGAGGCTTTGAAGAAACTTGAGCTAAACGTAGTTATGGATTTTTTCATGACCCCCACAGCTGAACTAGCCGACTATGTACTCCCAGTCGCGACATGGGTTGAGAGAGACGAATGCTGCGACCAGATGTACATGAACTACATCAGTGCGAGACAGAAAGCGGTGGAACCACTTTTTGAAAGCTGGGACGACATGAAGATAGCCATAGAGTTAGTCAAGAGGATACCCTGGGCGAATAGCAAGTTTCTCCCATGGAAGGATGTTAGTGAGTTTAACAACTGGAGGGTTCAAGGAATGGGCATTACCTTTGAGGATTTCAAGAAGAAAGGCTGTATCCTAGAGCCCATGAAATATAAAGAATATGAAGAAAAGGGGTTCAGTACCCCTACAAAGAAGGTAGAACTCTACTCAACAGGGTTTGAGAAGTACGGGTACGACCCGCTACCTAGCTACGAAGAACCGCCGGAAAGCCCACTAAGTACCCCGGATCTCTTAGAAGATTATCCCCTCATCCTGATTAGCGGAGGAAGATGCATCCAGTATTTCCATTCGGAAGGCCGCCAAATCCTCAGCCTGCGAAAGTTAACACCAGACCCAGAGATTGAAGTACATCCAGACACAGCTAGAAAGCTGGGTATTGCGGAGGGAAACTGGGTATATGTTGAAACTCCCAGGGTCAAGGGTGAGAAGGTTAGATTCAAAGCCAAGCTTACTGCCAGTATTCATCCAAAAATCGTCCATGCGAGGCATGGATGGTGGTTTCCGGAAAAACCAGCACCAGAACACGGCTGCTTTGATTCCAATGTTAACGTCGTACTATCTGGGGCCCCTCCTAGGGAAAGAATCTGTGGGTCGGTTCCAACCAGAGGTACCCTGTGTAGAATCTACAAGTGAACTGGATAAAACGTGAAAGATACTAGTTACCTACGGGGGCTTGTTTTGTTGTACTTCGCTGTTGTGAACCTGAATCAACATGACTTTTCTTGCGTTTGACGAGGCTGATGGTCAGTGCGACTGCTAAAAGGCCTACTCCTAGTATATCTGTTAACACCTCAGGGATAATAAGAAGGATGGCAGATGCTCCAAGGATAACTCTCTCCAGAATACTCGTCCTCGCGAAAAGGTAGCCTTCGATGGAACACGCTAAAGCACAGATTCCAACTATTGAAGCAGGTATGGATATCAGGATCAATGTAAGATCGCCAATTAACAAAAAGACGGGTGAATAGGCAAACGCGAACGGAACGATAAAGCCTGCGATAGCCAGCCTTGTTGCGTCCACCCCTACCTTCATCGGGTCTGCGCGAGCTACAGCACCTGCAGCAAAGGCAGCTACCGCCACCGGGGGCGTAATCATTGCAATTATGGAAAAATAGAGCACGAACATGTGAGCTGCGAAAAGGCTAACACCTAGCTCTGTCAGGGCTGGGACTCCCAAGGCAGCAACTATTATGTACGCAGCCATCGTCGGGATTCCCATGCCTAAAATCAGGCAGGCCACCATAGATAGGGTGAGCGCCATGAGCAGATTCTGGCCTGCAAACCTAGTAATAACGTAGGTGAAGGTTAATCCTAGGCCTGTCGCATTGACAGCGCCTATGATAATTCCTGCACACGTCATGGCGACCGTGACAAGAACTGCATATTTGCCGCCCAGTTCGAGTGCCTTTAGAATACTTCTTACTCCCATCCGCGTTCTTCTCCTCACCGATGCTGCAATAACCGTAACGAGAATAGCGATCAGAGCGGATCGTATTGGGCTATATCGGAGGATTAGGAGGTAAACTAAGGCTATCATGGGAGCAAACAGATGCCCCCCTTCATAGAGCACCTTTCTTAACGAGGGTAGTTTCTCCCTTGGCAGCCCTTTAAGGCCAAGTCTGGCGGCCCTTAGATGTACCGCCACAAAAAGGGAAAGGTAGTAAAGGCAGGCGGGAATGAATGCCATTATACACACATCCCAATAACTGACCCCTAGCCAATCAGCCATAATGAAGGCCACGGCACCCATAACTGGGGGCATTATGATCCCACCGGTTGCAGCGGCAGCTGCCACTCCGCCAGCGTATTCTTTAGAGTATCCCATGTTTTCCATCATGGGAATGGAGAATGAACCTATGGTGTAAACGGCTGAGGTTGGGCTTCCTGAAAGAGTGCCAAAAAGAGCGTTTCCGAAAACACAAACCTTGGCAGGCCCTCCCCTCGAACTTCCTGCGACGCTTTTGGAAAGATCGATAAAAAAGTCCCCGGTTTTTGACATTTCCAGAAATGCACCAAAAAGGACGAAGAGGAAAACGTAGGTGGCGGCAAGACCGGTAAGGGTGCCAAAAATTCCAAAAAACGATAGGTACATGCATTCAATTATTTGTGTGGGAGAATACCCGGGATGGACTAGAATTCCAGGAAACCAAGGTCCAAAATACACATAGAGCAACAACCCTAAGGTAACGATTACCATAGGCAAGCCTATAACTCGCCTAGTTGCTTCAAGAACAAGAAATATGGCGATTACTCCGAAGACTATCTCGACAGTGCTCACTGGAGTAACATAGACCTCCCGCATTTCTAAGGCCGTTGCATTAGCAACAACGTAAGAAAAAACAAGAATTGAGAGACCTGCAAATATTAGATCCAGAATTGACGGTTTTCCTCGGGGCGATCTCTGAGACGCGGGGTAGAGAATGAAGGCCAAGAAGAAAGTAAAAATCAGGAGTAATCCTCGTTGTTCGTACAGAGGTAGTAATCCTCGAGCATTAGTGTAGAGCTCAAAAAGTGACCAAATGATTGCGATAGTAGCTATCAGCTTTCCAAGCTTACCAGTCAACTCTCTCATTGAGCTTTACCTCCTAACTCGACCAATCGTGTTCTCAATCTATTTAAGCATACCCGCCAAGCCAAAGGAAGCCTTCGTAACAAGTTCAATGTAAGGAAGGGCTGTAGCCAAAGGGGAAGCGCAACCTTGAATCCGTTTCTCACAGAACTCGCCGTTTTGCTATTACGTATTTGCGCTAGTTCATTGCTACAGCACCAAGTGCGTATAGACTAGCGAAAAAAGAGAATGATGAAATCTTATATAGCTGGTCTGTGGTGACTGGTAGACTAGTTGGAGGTTGATGCAGACATGAGTTTTGGCCATAAAGCTGTTGACTATCAAGAGCGTGTAAATTTTGAGCGTCTAAGAAGGGAGCGTGTAGAAAGAGCACGAGAGCAATTAAAAGCGCATGGACTAGGAGCGTTCCTGGTATTTAACTCAAAAAATGTGAGGTACCTGACGGGCGTTCGTCCAGACACGCGGTGGATAGATCTCTTTCGCGGCCGATTCACGATATTGACTGAGAGCGGCGAGCCGCACCTTTTCGAACTCGGCGGTGATTGGCGTTGCGTGGCGATTTCAGCCCCGTGGTTGAAGGATAGGTTACATATTGCAGAATCTTGGGGTATGGCAGCTCCTCATGTTGAAAAAGTTACCGAAAGGTGGGCGGACGCCGTGAGAAAAGTGCTTAAGGATGAAGGAGTTGAGAAGGAAGTTCTTGGCACGGATTCCTTAGATAATTATGGAGCTAAGGCGCTTGAGAAGGTGGGAATAAAATCCACCGATGGGAACTTGGCTTTAGGAGATGCTAGATCCGTAAAAACGCAGGATGAACTTCAACTTCTCAAAATGGTTCACGCGATTAATGATGCTGCTTATGCTGAGGTAGAGCGGGTCATGAGGCCTGGGATGAAAGAATCTGACATAGCTGTGATTATAACTAAAGAGCTGTTCGAGTTAGGAGACGAGGGGCATTCTTTGATTATCGTTGCTTCAGGCAATAACTCGAACCCTTACAGGCGCTCGTTCACCGATAGAGTAATTCAATATGGGGACCTCGTAATTGTTGACATGGGAGGAATCTTTAATGGATACGTTGCAGATACTTGCCGTACCTATTTCTGCGGAGCTAAGGCTACTGAGGAGCAAAAGGAAGCATATCGAGAATGCTATGAGATGCTGTATAAGGCGATACGGGCTATTCGCCCCGGTCGATCGACCGCTGAAATAGCGAAGCTATGGCCAGCACCATACCGTGGAATGTCTGCCCTCGAAATGCTAACTCTGCAGCATGGGCACGGTATGGGGCTATTGGGTTATGACCCCCCCTTCATTACGCAGGCCTACTCACCTGAGAACCCGCAGGAAATAAAGGAGAACATGTTCTTATGTGTTGAAACCTATGTTCCGTCACCAGACGGATACAACGGTGTGCGGCTCGAGGAAGGCATGGTTGTAACAAGCACCGGAGTCGAAATTGCCAGTAAGGCCACTATTAAACCGGAAGAGCTGGATTGGATGAAGTGAAGAATTTCCACGAATTTCCTGCTCTTTGATTCAACTAGCAAGCGGAAAAAACCCTAAGT
>CAZAQQ010000030.1:0-11326 GCA_964487485.1 uncultured Candidatus Bathyarchaeia archaeon
TGGAGGCCCAGTTTGCGAAGGCCCTCTGCCAGTCTTAGAACTCCAGCAGCTTCAATCCTGCCGAATAGACCTATCTTGCCAGAGGTACGGTGCTTTTTCAGAATCCGTTCATAAAGAAGTATAAGCGCTTGACTTCTTTCGAATTTTTGAGATAACTTTTCATATTCGTACTCGGAGAATGTCCTAGTTTGCTTCACTTGGCTTTTCTCCGCGCTACCTAAATCTATGTTGCTTACGATTAGAACCGGTTCCTTACCAAATTTCTTCAAGTAGACCCCGCCCCTCGGCAAGTTAGCTCCAACAACGTAGCGGAAATTTGGATTGCCAAATGTTGTGTCCCCGATGACTAAAATTGCATCAAAATGGCGCTTCTTCATCTCGTAGTCCATTCTATCCAACGTTTTTAGCGCCGCCTCTCAAACATTCCTCAGTGACGAAGCTTCTTCTTCCTAACCATAATATGTCTCGTTTACTCAAGAGTTCTTAAAGACTAGGATAGTACGCTGTTGCTACGCACCATCATGCTCGCTGCTATTCGCGTCAAGGCTACTCAGTCATCTTGCAGTAAACTCAACCTTAACCGATCAATTGTTAAACAAGAAAGAGTCGGGCGATTTCTGCCGCCCTATCTGATATTCACACTATGAAACATTAAGCCATTTATGACGGTAATTGGTTTGGTGAATCTAGAGACTAACTTCGAAAAGGATTTTGTCCATAAGCTCCTTGTATCGATTGCGAATGGTGACTTCCGTAACATTTGCGATTTCAGCAATTTCGCGCTGAGTTTTCCTTTCGTTCGTTAGCACTGTTGCTATGTATGTGGCCGCGGCTGCTATACCCGTCGGTCCCCTCCACTTGTTAACTTCAATCCCTTAGCTGTTTCAAGGATTTTCAATGCCAATACCTCTGCTTTGCCAGATGTTATCAGTTTATTCGAAAACCTCGACGCATAATGTCTGGAAGTGGACGACGGTACGTATGTGCCTAACTCGCGAACCAGAAATCTATAACTTCTTCCAACATCTTTCTTGCTCATTGAAGCGACAGTAGCTATCTCATCCAGTGTTCTTGGGACTCCGCATTGCCTGCAAGACAGGTAAATAGCAGCGGCTGTGACATTCTGTATGGAACGTCCTCTAATCAGCCTTCGCTTTATCGCCCTTCTATAAATCACAGACGCTGTTTCCAGTATGTTCTTAGGCAAACTTAGGATTGAAGCCAGTTTGCTTAACTCGGAGAGGGCAACTGCCAAATTTCTTTCAGTCGCATCCGAAACCCGTACTCTTCTTTGCCATTTTCTCAGCCTGTAAAGTTCCATCCTTTGGGTTGGAGCCAACTTTTTTCCTGTAACTCGTTTGTCACGCCAATCAATAGTCGTCGACAAACCTTTGTCATGAATAGTGTTGTGAAGGAAGATGCCTCCAGTGCCTCCTAGGAAGTTTTCGAAGTTTGGCACCGATATGTCGTACGCATATTCGTTTGTAGGCTTTACTTTTCTAATGCTGCTAACTCTCAAGTATTCTAGAAGAGGCTTTACGACCTTGATCGAGTTACCGCAGAATGCTGAGGAGCCTACTTGTTCCCTTCTTGGATTTTCTGACGCACAAACATATCCCATAAGAGTTGAGAACCTCTTATCCGTTTTTTGAGGTGAAGTAATGCTCGTGTTATTTCTAAGGCCAAATTTCTTCCTCAGCTCTCCCTCCCAGCCGTTGCTTGGGAAGCCTCTTCCACCTACAGCAAGCTGTAAGCAAAGCGATGAAGCCCTGTCACCAGAATATGGACTTGTGAAAATTGGAGGTCTTAGGATAGAGGAATTATTGGTCTCACTTTCCATAACATAGTTCTCGTCACCGGTGGCGTAGCCTTGCAGGAATGCGATCCTAAATTTGTCAGGCAGAACGTGCACTAGTTTAGATATGCGCTCACCGCAGGTAATTCCTCTTTGTCTCAGAGTCTCTGCCAGCATGGTTGCGAATAGTTTACTAGGAACCTCAACTCGCATCACATCTCCATTCTCGTAGATTGCTGACTCCACTCCGAACACATTTTTCAACAGCATCTGAAGTTCGCTTGCATACTCTCTTTCGCGCTTGCCCAAATCAAGTCGAATACGACAGCCTCTTGATCTGCCTTTTCTCCTATTTGCAAAGAAACCAAGGAGCTTGCAAAAATCCTCCGATATTTTTATTCTGGAAGGCAACTCCAATGGGCCTTTGCCAGTTTTCGGTCGTCCGTTTTCACGCAGGTTAAAAAGTTCTGCTACATAGGCTGGGAAAGACCAGTACTCCATCGGCTGCTTATGCTTACCGAGCCTGGGTGATGCAATCTTCTTCGAGCGTGGAGTTTTCCTCCTAAAGCTTGAATGCGCTTGAATGCTAATTGTCATGAGTTTGCCAGATTGCTCAGAGAACCTTTCCATAAGGTCTATTCCCAGTTCCCCACCATTCGGTGTCGGGATGGCTTTCGAAGCTAGGACAATGTCACCTCTCTTAAGGTCGCTGACGGTGGTCGAAATGACTTCGCCATCGAAGACAGTGAATATACTGTGGGAACCAGTCACCTTCACTTTGCGGTTTCCTTCTAACGTTACCTCATAAAGGTCTTCATGCAATCGATGTCTTGCAACATATTGAATGGGCTGAAACTCAACTTCGTAGTCGCTGTTGAACGAAACCGCGCTGTACCCTTCAACTTGAGCGTACTCTATGTTGCCAAGTCTCCTAACCCTTCCCTGCAGGTGGGCGTCAACGAATTCACCGATTCTTATGATTTTCAAGCCAGCTTTGTCTTTGACAACTATCGGCTCGCTGTAGTCAACACTGTATGTTATTGGAGCTCCAACTCTCGTTCGCTTAGCCTTCTGCTCATCGTCAAAAGCTCGCCATTCGGGCCTTGAGTCAGCTAATTTCTCAGCTATGACACAACCGCAGCTCATGCAAACAATTTCGGCGGCTTCGTAGTCCCTGATCAGTTTTGATTTGCCGCATTCTGGACAAACGCGAACCCTTGAAACGATCGGTACGCTCAGTCCTGAATCTAACTCTGATCCTCCAGACAAGCTCTCACCTAAGTTTCTCACTCTTCCGCGTATAGAACTCTTCCAACATAGTCCGAAGAACTTGCGATAGAAGGTTTGACTGCCACATAAGGAGCGGATGTTGAACCGAACACATCGTGGACAGAGCCTATCAGTCTTAATTTGCTATCGTAAACTCTTGTCCCCAACCTAGGTAGAGCACTCGACTCTAGCTTCAGAATGAGGCTTCGGCTCTTAGATAAATGCAAGATCTTGCCGAGCCTCTTCAAGCTCTCACAGTCACTCCTTGAGGAAAAGTGGAAATGCAAGTACGATATATAAACGTATCTTGCGCCAGTTCTCCGAAATCTAAATGTACTGCAAATGACAGTTGGGCTGATGGGAAATTTGTCGGAACCGCGGCCTATGCATTTATTATGTCCTACGTGTTTTGTACCGACGAAGATGAAGATGCTTCAGCAACGCGAGATCGATAACGCGCCATGATCAAAGGCATTACGTTAAGAAATTTCATGTCCTATGAAAGTGCTTACGTTCCTCTAGAAAACGGTCTGAATCTCGTTTGCGGACCTAACGGCGCTGGGAAATCCTCTATCCTCTTGGCTATTTCAGTTGTGTTAGGTCAGACCTATACTGAGCGAGCGAGGAGGTTAAGCGATTTGATCAGGTGGGGCGAAGAACAAGCTAGGATAACCCTCTCTCTGAACAATATGCCGAGAGGAGGACGTAGGCCCTTCCCACAATATCGTACAGACACCGTTAACGTGACTAGAATTCTAAAGAGGGATGGAAATTACTTCTATTTGATTCAAGATAAGCCTGTTTCCAAAGGTTTCGTTTCTGAAATTTTCAATGACATTGGGCTAAACCCAGATAATATGTTTGTAATAATGCATCAGCTTATGCTTGGCAAATTCAGCTCCATATCGCCGCAAGAAAGACTTCAAATGCTGGAGGAAGCTGTGGGGTTCCAATCCTACAGGAAAGATGTTTCGGATGCCTACCAACAATTGAGGAAGATTGTTGATGAGGAACGTTCCTTCGCTTCTATTCTAGAGTCCACGAAAGAAACATACGACTACTGGAAGAGGGAGTATGAAAAATACTTGCTGAAAAAAGATTTAGAGACAAAGCTGGAGAGGCTAAAGGGAGAACTTCTCTGGTCAAGGATAAGAAAGAGGGAGGAAACCCTCTCCAAATTTGGGCATAGGATCAAATTGAGAAAACAGTCAATTGAACGAGCAGCGTCCAAAATCAATGAGTCTTCTGAAACACTGAAACGGCATGAGCTCAAGTTCAACGAAATGAAGGAAGGAAGGCGGCAGCTTGAAGTCAAGCAAATCGAATTGGCAAAAAAATGTGCCTACCGCGAGGCTGATTTGAAATGGTTTGAAAAAACGGAGGGTGCAAGAAAGAGAGAATCATCAACTTTGGAGGCAGTGATCGAAAATGCTAAGGGTGAAGGCGCAGGAACTATCCCGCCGCCCGCAGATCAGACACTTTCTTTCCTAGAGAAGCAACTGTCTGAAGCCAAAGAAGAGCAAATGGAAGCCAAAGATGCTTCAGCAAAATTGACAAAAGAACTTCGACATCTCGAAATTGAGTTGACTTCTCTACAGAAACAAATATCGGAACTTGCAAAAGAAATTGAAAAGGAGCTATCCAGTCTAATAGATGCCAAGGTCGAATTTGAAGTCTCCATATTTAAGAAAAAGTTGCTAGTCGAAGAGTTGAAGGATCTTGAAGTTCAGTTCAGGATGTTCAAGGAGGAGCTAGCGCCCTTAATTGCTAAGGCTAGAAAGCTCGGCCCTAGGGTCGACGCACGAAGAAAGATTCTAGACATAATGGCGGACATGAGCGTAGTTGAGGAACGGTTGAAGCCTCTGGCCTCCGTCTCTGAAGATGTTGAAAAGATGTATTCTTCCTATACAGGTCTCTTCCAAGATCTTCAAGAAAAAGCTGAAGCTGTGGTGAAGAACAGGCAGAAAGTCCAGAAGGAATTAGATAGGCGTTTGGAAAAATGGAAGGATGTGCTTACCGGCTTCATAGCCGAACTCAATGAAAAGTATAATGCTATCCTTTCTGAGGTTGGTGCGACAGGCCTCGTTAGGCTAGTGGAATCCAAGGAAATAGAGAAGTGTGGGATAGAGATTCTTGCGGGGTTCAAATGGGCTAAGCCCACACCTCTTGACGGTTTTGCGCAAAGTGGAGGCGAAAGAAGCGTTGCACTAATGGCCTTCTTGTTGGCGCTGCAGCAACACGTCACATCTCCCTTTAGGGCCATAGATGAATTTGACGTGCATATGGATCCGAAGAACAGAGAAGCAGTGTCCCGTCTAATTGTTTCAAGTTCAAAAAGGATCGAGGGCGAGCAGTATCTGGCGATTACTCCCGGGCAAGTTACTCTTCCGGACGAAAACGTGCATGTGATCGTGGTTCAGAATGTCGGGGGTTCCTCCGCTGTAGGAGAGATGGCCCAGTGATGAGGAAGTTAGAAAAGGCAACGATGCAGCTTTCTACTGGAAGGAAAGAATTACGTGATATAGTTAGAACATGCGATGCTGTTGAAGATAGGAAGTTTAACCCTTTCCTCTTAGATGTAAGTCGCGCAGTAGAAATTTTGAGGAAGTACCTACGACATTGGAGGTCTTTCGAAGACCATTGCTTAGATGCCAAGGCTCTTAACAAGCTTTCAAGGGTTATTAGGCTTCAAGACAGCCAATTGAGGTTTCAGTCTAGCGCGCTTTACGCTGACCCGGAGTTTCTTGAGCATAGATTCAAGTCCCTGACTATCGAGAGGCTTGCAAAAGTTTTTGCGGGAAGTTGGCATCCAGTGGTTCAGCTTGAGCAGTTCACACTCAAAACCGCCAAGGACAGCCTAGACTACTGGAATGATCTGCTTCCAATTGAAGAGCGGTGGAAACGCTTTGAGATGAGGAAGACTTTGCTTCCAACGAATATTGAAATCGGAGACTTGGTGAAGCTAGGCATAGTCGCTAAGGAAGGATTTGCGGCGGCTCTTGAAAAGATTTGGAACGAGATGAAAAGAGAATCAAAGAGCATGGGCATGGTAGATTACTGGAAATTCATATGCAGAGGCGCCTATCCCGAGACTGTGCGGAGAGCTTACTATGTGAGCTTCTTAGTTACCTACGGCTATGCGGATCTGCTTAGAAAGGGTGAAGAAATTCATGTTGCTCCAAACGAAACACAACGAGCTTTGAAAAATGAAAAATTCATGAGCCTCCCAATTGCAATAACTAAAGATAAACTTTCCCAAGGTCTTCTAAGCAATGAATAGTTTCCAGTGGAAAAACCTAGTCACTCCTCTGTCTAATCTCACTGATTTTGTCGTTCGACCGTTTGAAGACACCTCACCACATTGCTTGCCCATCTAGTGAACTCGGCGTGGCGGAAGACGAAACTATGAGCAAGCGCTTCTACGGAGATAAGCTCAAGCGAGCGGTTCACCTACTTTTCTTCAGAAGAGGCAAAATGCCTGGTGCCAGAGATTGGGAATTGAAGACAAAGTTGGGGAAGGATTATGAAAAGATCCTGCAACAATTGAATGAACTTCTCAGGGATCTTGACTTAGAGGTTAAGAAAGTTGAAGAAGTGCCTACGAGCCCAGTTTCGAAAACCGCTGTCAGCAGTGATGAAGAAGCGGAGACGCGGCATGTTGTGGCCTTGAAGGGAACCTTGACACTGAAGGAAGCTAGGATGAGCGGTTGGAGGATAGACAACTTGGCAGGTTTGACCATAGCAATAGCCCATGTGATTTCAAAGCAAGGTAAGGCATTAAGAGAAGACTTGGAAAAGACTTTGGCCTACAAGTTCGGACGATGGAGATCCATGAGTATGATGGACATATTCATTAGAACCGGGTATCTAAGTGAAGACGAGAAAGGAATGGTCTCCTTGGGCTGGAGAACTAAGGCTGAAGTTGATTTGAAAAGTCTGATGACCCTGCTCCTAGGATCCGAGACTTAAGAGCGTCTTCAGAGATCTTCTAGTACCTTATGCAAAGGTCTAGGAAGAAAAGGACACAGGTTAATTGAGGGAGCTCATTGATCGCTCACCGAGATTTAGGCTCAAAAAACTCATCTAGAAATTTTTTTGGAAACTCTTTCGATGCTAGGAATCTCTTGTAGGTCTTTTCCTTGATGTGCTTGACAGAATTCCTCAGCTCAGCCTGCTGAGCGAAATGGTCATGAACCTTACTTTTGCTTAGAACTGTCAGGACTCTTCCAGTGTAGAACCCATCGAGATTTTGGTCTTGGCACACGGGACAGTCGCAACCTAATTTTGTCCCGCGTAGGCTAATGAATTCTTTTCGTTTCAAAGCTCCCCAGCCAATCCTGTCGAACAGATTAATCTTGTCTTTGGTCAAAGGTTCCGGCGGTGGGGGAACAACCCATCTTGAAAAGCTGTCAATTCCGAAAAGTGGGAGCATCATGCCTTGAGAGCATGGTAGAAGTTTTCGACCAAATCTAATTTTCGGAGGGACTTGCAAGGCATGAATCCAAATCTGAGGATTGCTCTTCTTTAAGTCTTCCAGAGTTCTAAGAGCGTGATAATGAAAACCACCTCGCATGTCAATTCCCAAACAGGAAATCCCCCGCTTCATCAAGGAGTTGAGATACTTCTCGAAATTCTCTCGGTTATCCATTGCCAGCAAAATTGGCATCAAAGGTTTGTCTATGCCCCTTTGCTCCGTCCATCTGCTGGCAAAATTGAGCAACGCAACAAAATCTTCAGGCGACACCCCGAGGGTTTGCTGGACAGTGATCACATCGAAGTCGGAGAAATATTGCAGATCAAGGATTGTTTTCAGGTCATCAGCTCTGCTTATCCCGATCAAACCGCGGAAGCTCAGGTAGAGAAGGCGCACCACCTCCCCAGCTGAAGCACTTTCCTTGGACAATCTCCTAGCGAAATCCTTAAGAAACGTATCTTCAGTCAGCAATTTCTTCAAGGAGTTTGGAAAAATCAACTTGGCTGAAACTACAACTTCGCCGGGGAGACCTTTCAACTCAATCCTCCTAGAAGCGTTCAACTCACTGGTTGTGGCAAATTTGCTGGGCAATTCAGCTTTGACCCGGCCAACCTCAAGGGTTCCGCTGCTAGCTGAAGTGAGCTCGTCGAAGAATTGATTACTAATCATTCCTACAATCACTTGTCGTAAGTAGTGTCAACGATCGTCCGCCGCCCTTTCAGCATCCGAAATCTTGACCCGAAACAATGGGCAAAGTCTCCGCTCCAACTGGCAATACTACGAGGTTTGCCGTTCTGTGCTTCGCTTTCGCCATCTGAAAGGCTTCATCAAGGTCGCTTGCGTATCTGAACCCCATATCCCGGATTTTTCTTTCCTCTATACCCCTAGTCACGATGATCACTTCCCTATCCCCGATTGAGCTTCGCAGCTTGTAGGTGATGAGACCGATTATGTAAGGCTTGATTTCTCCCTTCTCCACCTTTTCGTATATTTCATCCGAAGTGATTTTGAAAAGGCGGTTTTCAGCAAGCAACTTGTAATGCTCATCTTGAACGCCCATGCGACATGGCGCTGAGAGGATGATTGTTCCACCTTGTTTGCATGTGAGGGCCGCCGAGAATATTCCTTTCCAAGACTGGTAGAAATAGTCGTCAAAAGGGAAACTGGAAGTGACGACGACCTCGGCTAATGTTGGCAAAATAACTTTGCATGCTTTCTCCAAGACCTCAACGCCTTTTCCATGTGCTTCAACTGGATCGCCTACGAACAGTCGAGCGATTCTCCCTTCGCTGTCAAGCAAGGTATTCACAATCATGTGTAGGCTTGCTTTCCTAGCTATCTCGACAATGTCCTCATAGACTGGGTTTCCCTTCAATAGCCCTAGTTGGCAACGGTCATCTTTGACAAATCGATGGTTACACATTATCGTCTCTCGCCCACATATCCCAACTATAGTTTTGGGGCCGCCTCCATAGCCCGAGAAGGGATGGGGAGCTAGATTTCCAATACCCAGCTTGACATCCGCTTCCGCGAAACGCCTATTAACATGTACTGGAGTTCCACGTGAAGTCTCGCCTAGATAGATGAGATCTCCATCGATGTCGTGTGAGATCACATTGAATCGATCCACGATTGCCTGTCCAAGTTTCTTTACGTTCTGATCGCAGGTATGCCTGGGATGGGTGCCTACTCCAACGATTATGTATATGTCTTCGCTCCTAATGCCCGCTGCATCCAGCTTTTCAATCAGCGTCGGAACTATCTTGTGGACTGGCGTGGGCCTAGTTATGTCGTCGCAAACGATAGCAAATTTCATTCCGGCTTTTGCAATCACATCAAGTTTATCTTGCCCAATGGGTTTTTCAAATCCTCTAGTAATCTCCTCATGCTCAGGCCCGACTCTCCTCAACTCCTTGGGCTTCGCAGTTGCAATCAAATTCCATCCTGAAGGGACTTGGAATCCAATATCTTCCTCGCCATGCCGAACCTTTGGCACAACAGACACCTCATTTCATCTGGATTGAGGTTACACGCGCGCCCAGTCTAGTTTTTGGCGACGGCTAATTTTTCTAGACATCTCGCCTCGTGAGTTTTATCCCTAGTATGACCTAATGAAAACTTGAAGAAGAAAGTAACATAGTCTGCTGAAACTTGAGAGGTTTCGTAAAAGTACTTTGACCTTGAAGTGAGGAGTGCCGACCCTGAAAAAAGAGGGGAATTTGTGCCTTTCATGAGTTGGTAGGTATTACAGCTTTATCCCCGTTAATACTTGCACTATCAATCCTGCGAGGAAGACGAAGTTCCATACTATGCCGATTACGAGAATGATCGTCGTCACTATGTTTGGCCTCAGCTCCTTAGGCATGAAGCGGCGGTTTACAATTATCTGTAGTGGGTAGGCAATAACGAGGGCGAAGAGGCCTAGACACGCTCCTATTGCTGTAAGCTCGTACGGAGAAGCCCATCTGAAGCCTATCATGCCCACTAGCAGAATCATCGCTACGACAAACAGAATGTACAAGATAGTGTAGTAGAGTCTTCGAGGATCTTCTTTGCTCCACTGTCTCGCCCTACTGCTAGAAACCCAGAAGTTATCTGTGATAACTCTTGATACAGAATCCATCAGCCCGAATTGTGTCCCAAACATCATTAAGAATCCTGCGAACAGTACTACGAACCATGCAGCTGGGCCCAAAACATCTTTCAGCGCCTCCGCCTGTACAGCCGCAACCCCGAAGCCCACTGGCGCCAGCTTTCTTGGAACTAGAAGCCCGTAAGCTAAGACGCTGGTCATGTAGACGGTTATGAAGGTGAATAGTGACATTACAATCCAGCTATCCACCCTGATCGTATTAAGCCATCCTTTCCAGCGCTTCAGGTTCTCGCCATCCAGCTTGAAGGGCTGCTCCTCCGTACTTATCTTAACCTTCTTGCCGCCAATGAGTGCTGAGATATATCCTATCCTGCCTCCCATACCCCATCCTTTGTCCCTAGTATAGCTTGATAGCATTAGGTTGAAGCCGAAGCCAGCAGGCATGTAGGCTATCGCAGAGGCGACCACGAACCAATCAAGACCTCTCGGGAAAGTTGGAATAACGATTCCCTTAGCCATGTCTGCCCAAGCGAATGCAGGTGCCCCAGCAAGAGTGCCCACGGCGACAAGAACTATCATTCCAACGACTATCGGCCAGTTTAGCGATTCAAGCGTTCTCTCTATCTTGACCCCTACGTGAAGTATTAGCAAGCTTAGTACTAGTAGCACCGCTCCCCACATCAATACGAGATTGACATCACCGGGTCCGGGCAACCTCCCCAGTTGCACGGCCACTATTGCCGTAGCCGAGGCGGAAGCCCATCCTGGCCACATCACCGGTATGAATAGCAGCAAGGCCCACGCCCATGCCCACGCAACGGGTTTGCCTAGTTTCATGTAGGCCTGATGGATTGGCTGACCGCAGTACACAGCATATTTCATCGATTCCGAACCGAGTACCCCCTGCACAAGACAGCCAACCACCGCCATCCACATGAGGCTTGGACCATATCTCACTATCATTGCTGGGAAAAGGTACCACTCACCTGCCCCTATCGCAAGGGATGCTAGGATTATTCCAGGACCTATGGCTTTCAAATGAGCTGACAGTCCCCTTGGAGGCAGTGGAAGCTCATACCCTTCGGCAGGCTTAGACTCTGTCAAAATATCTCACCCGGATTTCGGTAGAAAGATTTTCTCCTGAGATTGGTGGAAATGTTCTTATAAATCTTTTCGAACGGTTGCGCACTCGAGT
>CAZAQQ010000031.1:0-1680 GCA_964487485.1 uncultured Candidatus Bathyarchaeia archaeon
GACGGACGCATCTACGTAGGCTAAGGGGAATAAGTCTCTTTCATAGAGGTACATTTGAGCTGATGGAATGTCAACGTTATATAAGCGGTATTTTTCACAGCCTCCTAATTCGAACACTTTTCTCGCGAGGGATCGAAGGCTCCGAGCATCTAGACCTGTTATTTTTATAACCGTGGATCGCTTAGGGCTCTGCAATCCTTCTAATTTTTCTACAAAATCGTAATTTAATGTAAATTCACTCACTATAGGATTGCGCATTAGCTTGGCGAGATCTTCCTTTTTTCCTGAAACATATAGAGTTGGATGCCATTTGTCAGCTAAACGAAAACATTCTCCCCCTCGAGTTTTGATCCAAATTACCATTTCGCCTTTATTGGCAGGATATAAATCAAGTATCCACCCCTCAACTCGATTTTCTCCATTATGAAAGATTTCTCTTGATTTTGTCAAGCGTAGCCTGAATCTCCTTCAAGGCTTTTTGATGCGCTAATAAAATGGACATGAACATGGATTCAGTTTTCACAGGTCTTGCAGCAGCTCCCGCAGCTGAAGCGTAAAGCCTACAAAAATTCATCATATCCTCAAAGAGCCTACGCTCATCAAATCTAAGAGCTTCTAGAAACCTATTCCACTTCTTAATCTCCGCCTCCAACAGCATTCTATAGGAGGGAATAGTTCTACCCATGAACGCCTTTTACCTCGAAGAAATCCTCTAAAACAGGCCTAGCGTCTGGTGGCAAAGTAATTTTCATCGAGTTTAACGGTAGGTAGGGATGGCGCTCTAAACTAATCTTAGCTGAAGAGCCTTCTTCGAGTATATTAACGAGAATGTGAGCGCGCCCAATTAAATAAGGTTCCAGTATGCATTTTCCGTTAGGCGAATTGCGAAGATGTGACACCAATATTATTATGCGTTGTTCCTCAACTAGTTTAGCCAAGAAATTCATGGCGTGGTTGAACAAATTCTTAGCTTCGCGTTTTTCAGTTTCCCGAGTAGAATAAAGTTTAGTGGGATCGGACACAACGACTAGCCTAGAATCATATTCGCCTAATGCTTCCGGAAGCTTTTCCATTATTAAGGCGGTAAGTTGATAGGGAGTGAAAGCGCGGCTGACAAGGACTTCAATTAACGCTTGCTCAGGGTCTAAGCCAAAATTTTGAGCGAACCTCGATATTAAGTAGGGATCGAAGATGTTGCCACCATCAATGAAAATCGCGGTTGAGTTTAAGCCTCCTCGCCTCAGAGGAAGCTGAGCTTTTACGCATAGTAATTCAGAGAAAATATGGCAAAATTGGCTACCATAAAAAACTATGAATTTTCCCAGCGGGAGATATCCAAGAAAATTATCCAATGCTTTATCGCCGAAAGTCAACCCTTTCAAAACGGGCTTTTTATCGAAATTTTTCACCAAAAGCGCAGAGTTTTCGAGGTGGGGACTTTGGTCAGAGCTTAGAAATGGGTGAAGGGCAGTCAAGTTACTGCTTGATCTTGCGTTACGCTTCAACACTTCTTTTCGACTACAATCTGGATGAAACACCAATTCTGCCTTAAACGGAAGGGGGATGCTCCGGCCTTGAAGAGTTAAATCTAAAGAAAATCGGCAGCCTGGGCATTCTCCTCGAAAAGCATAGTTAACTTTTCCAACATCGATTGGGCTTCTGCTAATGATCAGTACTTCA
>CAZAQQ010000031.1:1780-11181 GCA_964487485.1 uncultured Candidatus Bathyarchaeia archaeon
AAGGCGTTTCGATAATGAATGCACGAATCAACAGCCTATATCCATCGTTTGGCTGTATTCACACAAAGCCATATAGAGACTACAGAAAAAATAGTCAGCAATGGAAATAGTACTTGGTGATATCTGAAAAACCTCGCCCAACCGCTATACCAATGGATTGTTGAGGTGTAGGCCCCCAGTGTAATTAGAATTGAGGCCAACAAACATAATGCCTGCAATCTTCTATCTCGCCTAAAAAGAAGGTACACCATCCCAATAGGAGAAAGTGCAAGGTAGAAGGTATCGCTTGCTATTATTGGAGTTTTATCGTAAAGTGCACCATACATATAGTCTCTGCCGAGAACCATGAAAGGCTCGTAGTTCGGTTTGCTGGTGAGATAGCGATAATAATACATTGGATCGATTGCTAAAGAATAAATCCGTCGCACTAAAACAGTAGGATCAAAAGTAAATATCTCTAGACCAGGCAAAGCGGTTGTCGCAGTACTCAACCCCTCCATTTCGAGTAGCTCTCTTGGTGACATTTGCACCATGTAGGGAATGTAAAACGCATCTCCTAGAACTAGCTCATTGAACACAAGGGTCAGCGAAATCATGAAGCCCAATGGAAGTAGGGTGGTGAACAGTCGATTTAGCAAATCTCGAAATGAAAAACCACTTGGAACCAGTAGGCTCCCCACGAGGAGTGGGATAACAAACAATATGTCCAAAAAAGACGTCATATACATCCATCCTGCCAAAAGACCTACACAAACTCTTCGTACTGACGTGATCCTTCCAAAAATTGAATAGGCCATAAAGCTGATCACAAACGCAAAAACATGATTTCGCCAAGGTTCAACTGCAAATTTCACATATGCCGCAGTGCTCTGTGGCAGGAAAACAAAAAGAAATACTGAAAGCACTCCCCACCTCCTGGAACCACATAGCCTAGAGGACAATGAGTATACAACGTAAACCAGCATCACGAACATCAGCAGATCTGGGACAAGAAATCTATCATTAGGCATAATCTCGGCAAAGGGGATGCTCAAAACCGGATACCCGATGCCGTAGTCAGAAAAATTTTCCTTTTCAAGGCTGAGATTCAAGAGATTGTCCGACATCTTGTAGTACCAGCTTTGATCCCACCAGAAGAGCCAACTACGGCGCGCATAATAGGTCACATATGTTACGACATAGTACCCAGCTGAAATCAAAACAAACAGTGTCAGCAACTTGTCTCTTACAAGAAGTTCTAGCGCATAAACAGCCTTAGCGGCCTTCATCGGAATTCCTCATACCGTGTAATCAACAAGATCTCGGAGCAATGTTCCCGCGGTCTAGAGAATGTTGTAGTTCAACTGGGAGAGGGAAACCCATTTGCTTTACCCCGAAAATCTCAAGGAAAACAAGCTCAGACAGCCAGCCTACGTGAACTCTTTGAAGATGCAGTGTCTTGGGAGGTTCACATCTCCTTCGCAGGCTCTACTCTTTCGAGTATCATACCTTCAACTACCACAGGGTACTCACGTTGTGCGCATTTGATTGCGTTTGAGAGCTTCCATTCCTTCTCCGCGTATATGGTAATTAAGGGCTCTGCCTTCTCAACGTACTGGCCTTTCTTCTTGTGAATCTGCACTCCAGCTCCTTTATCCTTAGGTGCACCCGCTGCTCTTGCAATATCAACAATTCCTTTATTATCAAATTCAATGACGTAGCCAGTTGCAAGCGCTTCGATGTTCGATGTCTTATCTCCAACTGGAATATCACTCGAGGTAACCTTTGGATTGCCACCTTGTGAGTCTATGATTTCTTTAAGCTTCTCCAACGCCTTCCCTGAGCTTAAAACTGAAGCTGCAGCCTCCTTGCCCAAGCCCTTGGATGCCACTCCCCCCATCTCCAGAAGTATTCCAGCTATGTTTGTGGATTTCTCTATCAAGCTCATTGGACCCTGCATTGTTTCAAGCACTTTCAGCGCCTCTCTAACCTCTAAGGCTGGGCCTATGGTTCTTCCAACTGGCGACGCGCCATATGTCACTGCGCACTCAACCCGTATTCTCAGTCGCTCGCCAAGTTCCATGAAATCCCTGGCGATTTTTCTGCCATGCATCATGGATGGGATTTTTGTACCAGTGCCAGTGGGGATGTCTATCACAACGCTGTCTGCGCCTACAGCATATTTCTTGGCCATAACTGAGGCGAGCAATTGGGCATGGGGATCTAGGGATAGTGGATATTCTGCTTCAACTATCTTGTCATCGGCTGGAGCAATGTTTGTCGCCCCTCCCCAGACTATTACACCGCCTACTTTCTCCGTGATCCTCTTAATCTCGCTTGCGCTGAACTCCACTGGAGCTAGCACTTCCATTAGATCAGCAGTGCCAGCAGCGCCTGTTATGGCACGCGAGCTGGTCTTGGGTATCATTAGTTTAGCGGCAGCAACTATGGGAACTACAATCAATGAGATTTTGTTTCCTGGAACTCCTCCAATGCTGTGCTTATCCATTATGGGATGGGTGTCGAACACAATTTTTTCTCCAGTCTCAACAATGGCGTGGGTCATCCACTCTATCTCATCCATATCCATTCCGTGAATATATGAGGAGGCGACAAATGCTGAGAGTTCTACATCGCTGAGATTGCCATCCACTATGTCCCTAATTATCGCATGAATCTCCTCGGAACTTAGCTTTTCCTTGTCCATCTTTTTCTTGATTGCTGGGATGGAGCGAGGGCGCAGAGCTGGGGATATTTCAACGTATTCCCCTCCCTTCAGATTGAGCTTTTGCTTAACATCCTTATAGACTCCAATTACGCCTTTTTGGAACATTGATTCAGAAGTCTCAACAAGGGCAGTTACGCTATCAATGTTTCGAACTTTAACGCGATCGCCCGCTCTAATTCCCATTTCGTCAGCATCGAGCCTGTTGAGAATAACCTCGTATTTCCCGATCTCTATATCAAGAATCCGCGTCTGGAGATTCATATCAAGAACCTTTCTCCACTTACTATATTAGGCATCATTCATATCAAATTGCCTAATTAACAATGTGAATTTGCGAAGCCCAAGGAAACACAGTTTCCTTGAAGAAGAGCTAAAAGATGAATGTCTTGCAGGTGGGGAATATTGCTGGAATCTATTCGAAACACCGCTGAGAAAATAGAAAGACTTGAGATTCAGGGTGCTAGGAACGTCGCCGTCGCGGCTGTAAAAGCTCTGGAAACTTTGGCAAACGAGACAGAATCGAAGAGCAGAGAGAAATTTTTGAAGGAGCTTTCAGATGCGAAAGAGATCCTCGTTATGTCAAGAGATACTGAACCGCTCATGAGAAACGCTGTTCGATGGATAATAAGTCAAGTGGCGGGAAGTGGTAAGGAAGATGTTAAGGCGCTGGCTGAACTGGTCTCTTCAGCCTCGCAGCTTTTTCTGGGAAATCTTGAAGATTCGAATGAGAGGATTGCTGAAATAGGAGCCAAAAGGATTAGGAATGATTCCGTAATCCTAACTCATTGTCACTCCTCAACGGTTACTTGTTTACTAAGGAAAGCCAAACAAGAAGCGAAATCCTTTGAGGTTATCTGCACCGAAACGAGACCTCTTTTCCAAGGTAGGTTGACTGCGAAAGAAATGCTGGAATTGGGCGTTAAGACAACCTTCATCATAGATTCGGCTGCACGCTTTTTCATGAATGAAGTTGACTTCGCAATTGTTGGGGCGGACGCGATCACTTCTGAGGGAAATGTGATAAACAAGATTGGGACAAGCACCATCGCCCTTCTAGCGTATGAAGCCCGAACGCCCTTCTACGTGGCTTCTGAACTTCTGAAATTCGACCCGGAAACCGTGTATGGGGATTATGAGAAGATAGAGGAAAGAAGCCCAGATGAAATCTGGAAAAACCGCCCAAAAAACCTTACTATAAGGAACCCCGCCTTCGACGTGACCAGAAGGGATCTTATTCACGGCATAATATGCGAGGAGGGAATTATTTCTCCTGACTCAATAGTGGAAGCGGTACGTAGAAGGTACCCATGGGTTTTCGAGCAAAGAAATCTCTAGGTTTGCTGCCCCCAAATATGCAGCGCTACTTGAAGTTCCTCATGAGTTTTCGCGTATTCTCCTAAAGGCATACCTCTCAGAGTTGCGTCCACAGCCTGTCGAAGGGCCTTAGCCCCTTGGACAGTACCGTTCCTGTGGCCGTGAATGCCACCCCCAGCCTGAATCACAAAGTCTTTTCCGAAAAACTCTATCAAAGCCGGAACTAAGCCAGGATGTAGGCCCCCAGAGGCCACTGGCATAACTGGTTTTAGGCCATCCATATCCTCTTTCAAAGCCTCGCAGTTCTGGATTACCTCCTCCCTTGTTTCGAACATCTTCCCGACAACGGTACCTACATGAAGCTGATCCACGCCGATGATCCTAGATACCTTTGCGATCGATCGCATTGAAATTCCATGCCTAGGGTTTTTAGTAAAAGCCGCATGTCCCGCTCTATGTGCATGAATTACGAAGTTGAAGTTCTGATCTCGCAGCGTCTGTAAGGCGGCAAAACCACATGTTAAGATGTCGACCATAACATATTCCCCGCCGTGCTTGAGCACGAAATCCGCCCTTTCCAGCATTTCCTTCGTTTCCGCAGTTATGTTGACCATGTATACTTTCTTTTCACCAGTTTCCTTCTGTGCTCTGTCCCTGCTCTCCAGAGTTTTCGTGACGCGATCCTCAAAAGGATTGAACTCCTGATTGCTCAGGTTCTCATCATCCTTTACTATATCACACCCCCCAACCCAAGCCTCATAGGCTACCTTTGCATGATCCAATGTTTTCAGTCCGAGCTTAGGTTTGATTATCGTTCCCACCAAAGGTCGGCCGTAAACCTTCAAGAGCTCTCGGATACCTTCAATGCCATATTTTGGGCCTTTGAAGCTCCTGATGAGTTCGGAGGGAAACTGTATATCGTTGAGTCTCAGGCTTTTGAGGGCTTTCAATCCGAATACGTTTCCTGAAATGCTGCTTAATATGTTGGGCATGTTCTCCGGCTCGAAGAGCTCTATTGGGTAAGCTATTTTCACGTAGGCCCCTTCTATGCTGAAAACGCGGGAGGCCAGTTCCCTAACGTAAGGCTTTACAGTAGTGAGCTCCGTCCAAGTCCCTATCGAGCTCTCAGCGGCAACCCCGCCAGCTGCTTCCTCTACGCTGATGCCTTCAGGCTCGACGTAAAACGTGCAGACGACATCTGTTTCTTTGGGTTCGTATTCTAAATCTAGGAAATCCAAATATCTCAAATTCAGCAAACCTTTTTCAAGTAATCCCTTTGAGAGGCCTTTAGTTACATAATGCGTTTTGTGTTATGATCATTTTCCACAAAAAATGTCGGCGCTAAAAAAAGCCGATATTTCTTTATACCCAAAACTTTAGAACTCACTTTGCCCCGAAACTTTCTTGGAAAACAAGTTCTGAGAGCTCCCGCCTACTAGGTCCCTTTGAAGGAGTTTCCTTGGGGTAGCCGAGCGGTATTAGACATACAATTCTGTATCCTTCTGGAACGCCTAGAATTTCCTCAGCTTTCTTTGAGTCAAAGCGCCCAACAATCACAGTTCCAAGCTCTAAGGCGTGAGCTGCGAGGACAAGGTTTTCTGTTGCGAGAGCCGAGTCAAACATGTACCAGTCTCCCTTATCAGTGGCTGGAGCGCGCTTAGAGTAGCCAGACTTTTCGAGTTCAGCGCAGATAGCCACTACAATTGGGCCTCTCATGCCTGCTCGGGCAGGGTTTCCGGGCGGCAAGGTCTCTGCTAGGAGCTTCTTCCTATCCGTGCTCCTCACAACAATGAACCTCCAGCACTGCGTATTAGCCCAAGAAGGTGCCCAACGCGCAGCCTCCAAAACAGCGTTGAGCTTATCTTCCTCGACAGGTGTCTCCTTAAACTGCCTAACACTTCTCCTATCGCGAAATAACTCTAAAACATACAAGACGCATCACACATTTGACTTAGTATGCATTTCATCTTTTAAAAAGCCCACGTTTTGATGACGCTATAGACTCAGATGGTTTAATTACTAGAGCCTCCGTAATCACAAAACCAAGAATGCTGAAAGCTTCTATCTGTGCTTCATATAAAAAAGGCTCGTGGATCCAGATTGCATGTTGAAGTGCGAGTCAGCCATATATCGACCAGCTATGAAACACACATTTCTTGTGAATGCTCAGAACCGATGACTCCATCTTGGCTGCGCTCTATCAAAAGTTTCAGTTCATCCCTGCTTTCCTGGTGGGCACCATCTATCAGGTTGGCTGGATTTATATCTGCATCCTCAACTCTATACATCTGGGCTTCCTTCCTCCTCACGTTGTGTGTTTGCTCACAACACAGGTAGGTAGCAAGCGTCCTAATCTAACCGACCATTGAACACGACGAATATATTATGGAACATGACTAGATGCAAATTGTTTGATGAGCGTGCCGGAGGCAACGGATGTGCAAGCATCGCCAACCTACAGTTCATCACCGAATTTGCCTGAAATCATCAAGACTGCTTGTCTGCTCTGCTCTATGGGCTGCGGAATGAATGTCTATCTCGACAGTGGCAAAATCGCTAGGGTAGACGGCATGGTTGAGCACCCGTTAAACCGAGGTGTTTTGTGCCCTAAAGGCGAAGCAGCTGTAGAGTATGTCTATTCGCCAGATCGTCTCAAATATCCGTTGAAGAAAGAGGAGGGTCAGTGGAAACGAATCTCTTGGGAAGATGCTTTAGACACCATAGTCGCTAAGTTAACAGAGACCAAAGAGAAATATGGGGCTAGGGCATTTGCAATCGGCATTGGCATGTCGATACTGTTAGCAGGATCATCGACTGTTGGGCTAATAAGAAGATTTTGCTACGCCTACGGCTCTCCAAACTGCTTTTCAGTGGAAAGCATGTGTTACCGATGCCGGATCATAGGCTATATCTTGACCTACGGACGGTTTCGTGTCGCGGACCCAGAAAACTCTAGGTGCATCATAGTTTGGGCACATAACCCAGAAAACTCCATGCCCCCTGTAGGCGCATTTATTCTGAGCGCCAAGGAAAAGAGAGCCAAGCTTGTGGTTATCGACCCTAGACGGACGCCTATGGCGAAGAGGGCAGATATACATGTTCAACCAAGACCTGGCACCGATTGCGCACTAATGCTAGGCATGCTAAATGTCATCATATCAGAGAGACTCTACGACCGAGAATTCGTTGACAGATGGACAGTTGGCTTTGATGAGCTGGTGGAACATGTTAAGCGTTATCCGCCAGAAGAAGTAGAAAAGCTGACTTGGGTGCCAGCAAAGACAATTAGAGAAATAGCTCGAACCTATGCCACTACCAAGCCTGCTTGCATAATTCAGGGCGTCAACGGCCTTGATCAACATCCTACAGGGCTCCAAAATAGCCGTTGCGTCGCTATTCTGCAGGCGGTTACTGGAAACATAGATGTGCCAGGCGGGTTCATAAGAAGCCCGAGACTGAGAGAAAATCCCATTGAAATGCCAACAAAGCCGGAAGTGAAGGCAATTGGGCAGGACGAATATCCTGTCTTCTACTCGGTCTTCGGCAGGGAGTTTGGTGAAGGACAATCCATGCTTCTGCCGGACGTTTTGCTGACAGGCAAGCCCTACCCTATAAGAACAATGATCATAACTGGGTCAAACCCTGTTCTCAGTTGGCCGAACTCCAAGAAAGTAGAAGAAGCACTGAAGAAGCTTGACTTTCTAGTTGTCATGGATCCCTTTATGTCAGACACAGCTAGACTTGCCCACATGGTGCTTCCAGCGGCAACATTCCTTGAAAGAGTTGAGCTATGTGACTACTATAGCCTATGGGGCGTACCATATGTCATGCTACGAAAGAAAGTAATAGAGTTTGAAGAGTGTTGGCCGGATCTAAAGTTTTGGTTTGAACTGGCCAAAAGAATGGGCTACGAACAGCATTTTCCATGGAAGAACATAGAAAAGGCGACTGACTACGTGTTGAAGCCATCTGGGTTAACGGTCAAGTATCTAACGGAGGAGAAACCTAGCGGGATCACCTATGGCTCAGTGAAGTACAAGGAATACGAAAAAGAAGGATTTCGAACACCCTCGGAAAAGATTGAGCTTTACTCTAAGACACTGGAGGAGTTCGGTTATGACCCGATGCCAACTCATAGGGAACCTGCCGAAAGCCCCTTGAGCAACCCAGACCTAGCGAAAGCATACCCGTTAATCCTAACTACTGGAGCTAGACTGCTGGAATACATCCACTCCCAGTTGCGCAACGTCCCTCGCCTGCGAAACAAAATGCCGGAACCGTTGGCCGAGATTCATACAGACACTGCGAAAAAATTCGGCGTTGGGGACGGTAAGATCATGCTGGTAGAAACACGAAGAGGCATTATCGAAATCAAGGCAAAAGTCACCGAGGACATCGTTCCTGGCGTTATTAACATACCCCACGGATGGTCGCAAGCCAATGTCAACATTCTAACAGACGAGAAACCTGTAGAGCCAATAATAGGCTATCCTGGGCTCAAAGCGTTGTTATGTAGGGTAAGGAGCAAAACTTGAAATTCAAGGTCAAGGTTCGTAGCTACAAGAATGCACTCGGCATTCGTTCTTGAAGCTATGCGCATAGTAGAGCAAGGCGTGGCTAAAGCAAAGGATGTTGATGACATAGCTAAACTGGGATTCAACCACCCCATGGGTCCCCTTGAATTGGCCGACCTTATGGGCCTTGACGTAGTTTCAGGCATATACTCATATTTAGAGAAAAGGCTCGGAGACCGATTCAAACCTCCGACATTGGTAAAAGAACTGGTTAACGCTGAGTGTCTAGGCAGAAAAACTGGAAGAGGCTTCTACGACTATACAAAAAAATAGTTTGGAAAACACCTGTTACCAATTTGTTTGAGAGGCTGCGTCAAATGCATGCCTCCTCTCATTCCGCGATTGCTGCATGGGTCTTGGCGAATAGATGCGAGAACAAATCTAACTGCATAGCCAAAGATCTTGGGTGTTGTCCTCGGCATTGATCGTCGTCGACATGGTTCTTATTCTACTGCTCAACAAGGATAAGGCAGTTAAAACTTTGCTGAGAAGATTCAGAAACCTTCTTGAAGATTTATAGGCCTAAAAAATATAGATGGGATTGTGAATTATGAGCTTGGGAAACATCATTGAGGTAACGTCGGCCAACTGGAAGGAAGTTCTCAAGGCTGAGCTGCCAATTGTAGCCGAGTTCTATACGCCCACATGCCCCTACTGCAGACAACTCACTCTAATATTTCAAAGACTCGCAGGGGAGTACGCTGGGAGAATGGTGTTTGCAATGGTCGATGCATCACAGAGCAGTGGCATAGCCCTAGGATACGGTGTAATGGGCGTTCCCACCTTGAAGTTCTTCTGCGCTGGAA
>CAZAQQ010000032.1:0-5314 GCA_964487485.1 uncultured Candidatus Bathyarchaeia archaeon
TAGGATTCAACACCGCGCGCAGAGTCCAGTGGTATTACAGCGACGGCGAAGATGCTTATGTGATGTGCAGAGATCTGCGTCTTGGCCTGCGGAATGGTTAGAAACTCTGGAAGACCTTGGGTTCGAATCTAGCCAGATCCGTTATTGTCCCATATGTAGATATTCCCCGAATCATGAAGAATTGCCGCCAGAGGTTCAAGCTCCCGCGGGCTCATCGCTCCAGAAGTGCCCAGCTGGAATCCTTGTCTAATGATTCCTTGCCAACCAAGGGGATCTAGCGCCTTTCTCTCAGCGTAAGGGAGCTTCGCGATCTTAGCAAGCAGTCGCATCTGCGTATGCTTTATCTTCTCTGCTATGAGCTCTTTACCCCTCTTGGTTAGCCAATTCACGTTCCTTCCGTCATAAAGAATCAGATTCATCTGACAAATTGAGTGGGACTCTTGGAACAGCGATGAGAAGGTCGTCGCTTTCAATCAAGTCTCACTACCGAAAAGGTTATTGTTGCTTACCCCTGAATATCCGTTCTCCGTCTTGAGCAGGGAATCGACTCAGGAGATGCTTCATCTGCAATACAAGTGGACTGTGCTGACAGTAACTACTGTCGGGGTGCTGATGGCTGGTATAGACTCGAGGATAGTCATAGTTGGCCTCCCAGAAGTAGCCTCAGCTCTAGGGGCGGACGCTGAGCAAGCGATCTGGTTCACCCAAGCATATGTTCTCGGCAGTACTGTTGCGCTCCTTCTCATCGGCAGAATTACGGATATAGTGGGAAGAGTGAAAGTCTACACAAGTGGCTTCACAATCTTCACGATAGGCTCCGCACTAACAAGTCTAGCAATGCAGCCGACGCAGGTTATCCTATTTAGAGGTGTACAAGGACTGGGAGCTGCTATGCTCTTCACTAACAGCGTCGCCATAATAGTGGATGCAACATCCAGAAATGAACGCGGTTTTGCTCTCGGCATAAACCAAATTGCTTTCAGGTTCGGCGCGATGACTGGGTTGACGATAAGCGGGGCAATTCTCTCTCTCCTAGATTGGAGGGCGCTTTTCTACATCAATGTGCCGATAGGGATCTTCGGCACTCTCTGGGCCCATTATAGGCTGAAGGAGATTGCAACCTTGGAAAGAAGGGCTCCTATTGATTGGGTAGGTTTTGCAATGTTCACAATCTCTTTGACAGGTTTCCTCCTAGCGCTCACGTTCGCTGCTTACGGCGTGGCAGAGCAGCTAACCGCCTATGGACTACTCGTCATTAGTGCGATAAGTTTAGGAATCTTCGCAGCATATGAAAGACGTTCCAAGCATCCTCTTCTCGACCTTAGCCTCCTTAGGATAAGAGAGTTTGCTGGTGGCCTCATCGCGCAGCTATTGAACGCTATAGCGTGGGGGGCTGTTCTACTTTTGCTCAGCCTATACTTCCAGTTGATTCTTGGATTAACCGCATTTGAGGCGGGTATGAAGATGATACCGTTTGAGGTAGCATTTCTTGCAGCTGGTCCGGTTAGCGGGAGGCTCTGATAGATTTGGGCATCTTCCTTTCACAACCTCTGGACTGGCCCTGACAAGTATCGCCCTCTACCTCTTCTCGACAGCAGACGAGTTCACGCCGTATTCGCAACTCGCTATTTACATGGTTCTCCTTGGCGCTGGTGTTGGCACATTTGTCGCTCCGAACATTAGCTCAATCATGAGTTCTGTTCCGGCTCAAAGGATAGGGGTTGCCTCTGCATTCAGGGCCACGTTTTTCAATATTGGTTTCACAACAAGCCTCAACCTAGCTGTCCTTGTAATGACCTTCACGGTACCGTATGAACTGATAACAAAAATAGTATCATCAACTGTTGTTGTCTCAGAAGTATATAAGATGCCTTTCTTGGAAGGGTTGAAGAATACGTACATGTGGCTTGCAATATTGAATACTGTGGCCATTCTCCCATCTATGCTCAGGGGAAGTAGCCTAGGAAAAACAAACAAATGAAATAGTAACCCGTCCTCAGATATCTTGCATATGTTGTGATCTCCAGGGAAAAGGCAGGGTTCAGCTCTCTACTGAGCATTCTTGTTAGGGCATCATGGGAAACTTTCCGTCGGCTACTTCACTGCCTGTCTGATTTTTCTTTTCGATCATCCGGTACTTCCGAATTTCCAGAAACCAATATCCATTTTCCAAAGTTGTATCGGTGTCAAGAACTTCTATTTGCTTTTTGAAAATAGGTCCGTTCGTGACGAGGGTGTGATACTCACCGAATTCCCCGCAGAGATCTATGCTTAACTTCTTCTTGCGGTTGCATAGATCCTCTATAAGTCTTTGATCCATCTTACGTCCAAGCCAATTTTCGTCAAAGAACTCAGCTTTGGCGCTGACTACAATTGCCTCAAAGCCCAGATCTATGAAGTCTCTGAGAGTACGCTCAGGATCCATATGCCACAGGGGAAAGAACCACTGAGCGTCCGATTGCCTGCAAACTCTTTCTATCCAATCTCTATGTTCTCGCAAGTGGATGTCGCCGAAGACTACCCCTTGAACTCCTAGCTGCTTGACATTTCTGATTATGCTCTTGAGTTCCCGCTCATAAGTGCTCCAATTAGCCTCCTTCTGAATCAGTGGAATACCAATCGCTTGAGATTGCGCGCGGATCAATTCTGGGCTTCCGTGATATGAGGGTCTGTCTACAAGTGTGAAGTTCAGGAGATAAGATATGTGATGGATTTCCAACATCGCCTTATAGAGGGCAAAACAGCTGTCTTTGCCCCCGCTCCATGTCACAACTACTTGCATCGAACTCGTCTACGACCAATCCGAATTGATTTTCAGCCTGTTCTCAGCGTGTAACGAACCCAGAGCGAACTGTTTCCACAACTTTTCTGGCGATAGTGACTGAGATTTCTTTCTGAGCCTCACTGGTTTGAGCGCCGATGTGAGGGGTGCAAACCACGTTAGGCATTTGAACCAAAGCCAAGTTGGTGGGGGGCTCACTTTCGAAGACATCTAGGGCAGCACCGGCTATCACGCCTGATTTCAACGCCTTTAGAAGCGATTCTTCGCTCACTATCCCACCTCTTGAAGTATTGATTAAGTAGGCTCCTTTCTTCATCAATCCTATTCGCTTTTCGTCAATTAGCCCGCGAGTCTCCTTTGTTAGAGGGGCATGAATTGTGATTACATCCGACTTTCTCAGCAGCTCATCAAGTTCAACCAGCTCGACGCCCATTTCGCTCATTCTCTCAGCCTTGACCACTGGGTCGTAGGCTAGAACTCTCATTCCAAAAGCCATCTTCATCTTGTCCGCTACAGCACTGCCGATTCTTCCGAATCCAATCACGCCCAGCGTCTTACCTTTAACCTCTTTGAGACTAATCGTCTCCTCTTTCTTTCCATCTCTAATGTTGCGGTCAAATCGCATGATCCCTTGAAGTACAGATAATATTAAGCCGACCGTAAGCTCAGCAACAGCTGAAGCCGCTGGCTCTGGGGCGTTCAAGAGAATAACTCCCCTGCCCTGCGCCGACGCCACATCAATGTTGTCCAGGCCCACGCCCGCCCTAGCTACAACCTTCAACCTCTTTGCCGCATCAAGCACTTCTCTTGTGACTTGAGTTCTACTTCGGACTACCAAAACATCGTAATCCGCGATTGTCTGCACTAACCCTTCTCGAGTCAAATCGAATTTTGTATCCACTTTCAGCTGGGCGTCCCTAAGCACCTTCAACCCCTCTTCATGGATTGAATCGCTGACCAGCACCTTCACGCTATGCATATTCCTTCCCGCACAGGATACGGGTTTTGGCTACAATAAATCTTTTCAAGAACCTTCGCCATTGAAGTTTGGATCGGGATAGGCTATGAGCCTTGTTACAATGAAGGATTTCGAAAAACTAGATCTAAGAGTCGGGAAAGTAGTTGAAGCAGAAGCAATACCCGGAATGAAGAAAATCCTCAAGGTGAAAGTGGACATTGGAGGTCAAACCTTGGAAACTGTTGCGGGAGGAGCTCAATACTACACCCCGGAATACTTTAAGGGTAGAGTGTTCGCGGTCCTGGTGAACATGGAACCAAAAACAATCGCTGGAATCCAGTCTAGAGGCATGCTCCTCGCCGCTGACCATGGAGGGAAGCCTATTTGGCTAACCCTTGAGGAACCAGTTCCGCCCGGAACCAAAATCAGATAAACAGCGAAGCAAAGAGGAAAGACAATTCACGTGAACAGTACCTGAAAGACATTTATGAGGACGTTGAATTAGGTTTGAGGAGGACAACACTCGCCGCATTTGTCTTGGTTGTTCTGTTCGCATTAACAGCGATGCCGGCTGAAGCGTCTTTCTCAATAATGGTCGGAAAAGACTATGCGCACGTCCGGATAGAGGTTGGTCTTTATCAGGAGCTAACTGAGTTTCCGGCAAAGGATCTGATGCTGACAGTAAGCGATTTGGAAACAGCCAAGATAGCTTTCAATGCCGCCATCAAATCCACAATATCCAGCGCAGATGCTAGGAATCTGTTAATGCGGGTTCTTAGAGAAAAAAGCTGGATGAATGTAACCGTAGAATTCGATGTTTACGGCATAGCCGTTAGAGAGGGCGATGTGCAAAAAATCGACTGCAAATGGATGGCCTTCACCGTAGAAGATGACTTGAGGGTTCAGAATATTAGTCTCAATCGTGTAGGTTTTGCCTATTTGAGGCCTGAGATGCAAAAATGGGCTGAGATCCGAGGCTCAAGATTCTACCAGAACAAAACTCTCATAATGTCTCCTGAGATGGCTTTGAACAAAGCTGGAAACGTTACGCTACTTAATTTCCGCCCCTTAGCTAGGCCTATTGAAAAATGGACGAAGACCTACGATTTGGGTACACACACCACGAAATGGTCTTTAGACATAGGAATGGTCTACGAGATGTTGACAATAGCCCGTCTACCCGACAACACGACAAGAAACTACAATACCTATGTAGGTCCAATGGTAGCTGAAGTAACTGCTCCCGGTTTCGCAAAAGCATCAGGGAATACCATAATCTCCGATGTCAGCAAAGGCTCAGCTGAACTGGCGATGATAGCGATCGTAATTGCCATTGTTGCAGCGGGAGTAATCATACGTTTAGCAGTCCGTAGGAAAGTATGAGGTTGCCTGACCTTTCTTACGTCCTTCCCTCGGCAGCCCGTGTACATCAATATCCAGAATCTTGAAGACGGAAGCTCAGTCGATCAGAAAGAGATCTCTATGTAAGTACCCTTCCCTGAACCATTTTCTCCAAGAACTTTCTGTCAAAAAGGCTTGCGAAATCTCTGGACAGGATCGACAGATAGATTTCA
>CAZAQQ010000032.1:5414-11105 GCA_964487485.1 uncultured Candidatus Bathyarchaeia archaeon
CTTTCTGTCAAAAAGGCTTGCGAAATCTCTGGACAGGATCGACAGATAGATTTCAACTTCTTCTTGGCTCATATACTGGAACATGTACGCTCCTGTGTAGGGCGAGGGTTCTCCTTCCCTTGTTATGAACTCAATATGCATCAAAGGGTCGCCTTTCTTAATGGTTATGGATTGACGATCGTTGCTTAGATTCACCAGCTCTAAGGCTAGTCTGCCTACGAATCCGCTGTGAACCTTCGCGGCATTAAGGAAAGAGAGGCCTGCCCTCCCGTACCTACTCTTCGCTGTGAGATGTGCCACATACCTTGGAGGCGTAAACACTACCTCATAAGAAACCAAATTCCGATGTTCTAGGTAGTGAAGCGTCGTCTCCTCTTTAACAGTCAGTACGTAACCGTCGCCGTCGAGCAGATTATAGTCAAATGGGTAGATGCACTTGTGTTTCTCAATCAACTCTATCAATTTGTTCTTGCCAAGGATGCACATGAAAGCGAGCACCGTACCTAACCATTGGTGGCGATGGGGTTTTTCTGTATTTCGGGTAGAGGCTGACTTGTCCAAGCAAACGGTCAAAAAGAGAGCTTTCCAAGCTGAAGTTTAGGCAGTCGACGCCTTGGGATTGATAGAGAGATTACGTGTCTTAACGATCTTGTCATAGTCTGGGTTAAAGTCAAGCGACAGAACAGTTTCTTTTCCAAAGCCTATGTTGAAACTCACCTGAACCACCAGTTCTTTCGAAGGAAGCTTAAGCTTCGTCTCCGTATTGTTAATCAAAGCCGTGGCATCTAAGATGGATAGTCTTAACGCATTGTATTTTCCTATTGGCAGTCTGACTTGAGCGAAAACTTCCATCTTTCCACTTAGATCAACTAGTTCAAAGGTTTTTGTTTCATTTGTCACAAGAAACCAGCCGGCTTGATCACTTTCCTCAGCATTGTGAGCCCATGCCTTTCCACACTTTATGTGGAGCTGTTGAACTCCACCTTTCGAGGAGTTGGTGACTTTGATTAGAAGAGATCCTGAGGCTAGGGATGGATACAACAACAGGAACAGTGTTATTCCCAGCATCAGTAAGGCCGCGGCCTTCTTTCCATTCATTCCTCGTCGCCTCGTGGCTTATATCAGTCTAAAGTCGTAACCTGTACACATAACTTTTGCTTCAGTCTAGCCTCGTTAGGCGGGATTAAGAGCAGACTCGTCAGGGAAGGTTTTTTATCGTATGCCACAAGTATCTTCGCGTAGGCGAGTTATTAATTGGGTCCGTTGGTTGGGGAAAGTGGAAGAATAATAGTTGCTAGATTGATGCCTAAAGAGGATATTGTCAAAGGCACAATTAGAACGGCGATGGAAGCTAAGGTTGAATCCTCTGTTTTCTCAATTATTGGAACATTGAGGAAGGCCCGTCTGGGATTTTTCTTAGGCAAAGGCCAGTATAAGCCTATTGAATTCAATGAGTCGCTGGAAATTGTCTCCTTGGTGGGGAATACATCCAAGAAGGAAGGTGAGGTGACGGTGCATGCGCACATGGTAGTCGCAGATTCTGAGGGGAAGGCCTATGGTGGCCATGTGATGGACGGATGCTTGATCGACGCAACTGGAGAACTTGTCATGATAGAGCTGCAGGATATCCAGCTTAGGCGTAAACCCGATGTTGCGACTGGGTTGAACTTGCTGGATCTCTGATTTTTCGGATCAACGGCTATGGTGTTTCGCCGCATAGTCGGCAAATTCTTTCGTAGTTCTTGTTCACCCATTCTTGAATGGCTTCGATTTCATGTCTACATTCAGGCACGAAAAGGTGGCTAAACCTACCTTGCGGCTTGAGAAAATCTTCCACCGGTAGAGGTTTTGGAACCTTGATATTTAGCTTGTACTTACCGTTCTCAATTTCGTAGATAGGGAAGAAACGCGTCTGGACAGCTAGGCGAGCCATTTTCATGCTGTCAGCTGAATCGTGTCTCCAGCCTCTGGGGCAGGGTGACAAGACATGTATTACAGCCGGGCCTTCAACCTCAATCGCTTTTCGCACTTTTCCAATGTAATCCCCCCAATATGCGGGGGACGCTGTAGCCACGTATGGAATTCCATGCGCTGCGCAAATGGATGCCAAATCCTTCTTCCACTCTGGCTTCCCAGGAATTTTCCTTCCGGCGGGGCTCGTTGTGGTGGCTGCACCTTTCGGCGTAGCTCCTGATCTTTGGATCCCCGTGTTCATGTAAGCTTCGTTGTCATAGCAGATATAGACAAAGTCGTGGCCTCTTTCAAGCGCTCCAGACAGGGCTTGAATACCTATGTCGAAGGTTCCTCCGTCGCCTCCAATTGCTATGACATCTACTTTCTCGCCATTTCCAGTTCTTCTGGCCATAGCCTTATAGGCGCTTTCTATTCCACTTGCCACAGCAGCGATGTTCTCAAAGGCAATGTGTAGGTAGGGGACTCGCCAAGAAGTGTAGGGATAGATTGTCGAAGCAACCTCTAGGCATCCAGTTGAATTCACTATTACTGTGGGCCCTCTAGTCGCTTTCATCGTCATTCTGGCGATTGTACCAGCGCCGCAACCGGCGCAAAGCCGATGGCCAGGAGCGAAGAGTTCTTCCTTTGGAAGCTCTTTCAGTGCAATCATTACTCCCTAACCCCCACAAATCTCACAGGTTCCTTAACGACGCCTGTCTCAGCAACTTCGATAGTTTCGTTGAATATGCCCTCCAGTTCAGTGGGGGCTATGTCTCTTCCCCCAAGGCCATAGATGACATTAAAAACTTTCAACTCGGCACCGGAAGCATATAGAGCGGACAAGGTGTCGTTGCAAAGAGCTGCGTAGGGCGCCCCGAAACTGCAAGCCCTATCCAGAACTGCGAGAGCACCCAAATTTCTCAGGGTAGACGCAAGTTCCTTTGCGGGAAAAGGTCTGTACAACCAGAGCTTAACCACACCGACTTTTTTACCCTCAGCTCTGAGTTTCCGGGCAACCGCTCTAGCTGTTCCGGCAGTGCTTCCAACACATAAGATCGCAGCCTCAGCATCATCCATTCCGAAAACTTGCAGCAAACCATACTTTCTCCCAGAAAGCTTCTCATATTCTTCGCAGACCAGCTTAATCTTCTCTGGAACTTTTCGCATAGCTTCTTCTTGCTGGCTTTTAAATTCGAAATAATAGTCCGGGAGGCATAGGGCGCCTACTGTCATTGGGTTCTTAGGGTCTATTCGGTAGTTGGCTTTCCTAGCAGCAAGAAACCTTTTGACTTTGTCGTCTTCTAGCGCTTCCACTCTCTCAAGCATATGAGAAATTATGAACCCATCTATATTGACTGACATCGGCAAGAGGATGCTGCTGTCCTCAGCGATTTTGAAGGCTTGTATGATCCAATCGTATGCTTCTTGAGCGTTCTCTGCGTAGACTTGAATCCAACCGCAATCCCTTGAAGCCATCATATCTGAATGATCTCCATGAATGTTCAGTGGCGCGGATAAGGCTCTGTTCGCTACGCCCATCACGATTGGACAGCGCAAGCCAGAAGCGATAAACAGCATTTCATGCATTAGGGCTAGACCTTGGCTTGCGGTAGCGGTGAAAACCCTTGCGCCAGTGAGGCTGGCTCCTACACATGCTGACATAGCTGAATGCTCTGATTCCACACAAACGTATTCGCTATGAACTTCGCCGTTGGCAACATATTCGCTAAATCTCTCCACCATAATCGTTTGCGGGGTGATAGGGTACGCCGCTACTAGGTCGACGTTACTTTGTTTAGCGGCATGGGCGATAGCTTCATTTCCTGTCAAGCCCAGAACCTCACCCATTTTTTATTCCTCCGTCATTGTTATTGCTTTGACGGGACATTCCGACGCGCAGATTCCGCAACCCTTACAGAAATCATAGTTTATCTCAATACTCTTCTCCAATCGATTAATAGCGGAGTCAGGGCAGTAGATCCAGCAGATAAGGCAATTAGTGCATTTCTTGGTATCCACGACAGGCTTAAACGCTCTCCAGCCACCTGTCTTGTATCTCGTTGAGGTTCCTGCCTCCGGAATTATGCCACCAATTGGCAAATCCTTCCAACTGAGCTTAGCCTGCTTCACGCTCATCGCGTCCCCACCTCCTCATGCGCCCTTCTCACAGCCTTCATATTCGCTTCAGCCATGGCCTTAGAGAAATGCTGGTACAGGGCTTTGCTAACAGAGTCCAGCGAGGAAAGGGGAGCTGCTTTGATGAGAGCACCTAGCATTGCAGTGTTGTAGATTGGTCTCCCCAAAATGTCTAGCGCGATTCTCCTCGCGTCTACGACGTAGAGCGAAGCGTTCTCAATTCTAAATTCTTTCCGCAAATCTTCAGCCTGCTTATCGCTGTTTAGAATTACCTTTCCATTGTCAGTCAAACCCTCGGTGAAGTTCACTGTCTTCAAAAGGGTTGGGTCTAGAACCACAACGATGTCAGGATTGTAGATTTGGCTGTGAACATCTATTGGTTCATCGGATATCCTAGTAAATCCGAGAATAGGCGCGCCCCCCCTCTCAGGACCGAACTCAGGAAAAGATTGAACAAACTTACCTTCCAGCAAGGCGGAGTAAGCCAGTAGGCGGCTCACTATTACGACTCCCTGCCCCCCTCTGCCATGCCATCGCACTTCAACTAGCAATCACATCACTTCTTTTCAAATGCGCCCATATAGGTAAACTCTAGAATGAAAATCTATCCCTTCTGGTTAGATCTCAAAGCAGCGGAGTTGGGCAGCTCTTTTTGCCAGTTCGGGGTAGAATGCTTCGGTAGATCAAAATAGGAGAGTTGATTTCAACAATGCGTTTGGCAACTATTTCCTTACCACGTTTTGTTACTGCGAAGACTGGTATACCAGTCCCTATTTGAAGAATGCTATTAGGACCAACTGTTTGTCTCACGAATTTTGAAGCGCAACCCCAAACCAAATCAGCATGTTTGACCATTACCTCAGCTTGTTCTGGGCTGACTCCAGTTGTATGAACTGCCAATACGGTCAATGAACCGCCGCAAAGTTTCTCTGTTTCCCTAACTCTAGACAATTCGTCCGTGTTATCTCCCGTGAAGGTAACTGCAACTTTACGGTACCTCAGTTCAAACGCCTTTCTTACCCCACTCACCTGATCGATCTCTGCCTTCTCCGGATCAAGGACAATTGCCTTTGCCTTTTCCAGCCTTCTGATAACAGCTTCAAGGGGTGTTGTTGAAATAAGTCCTGACATCAGTCCACCTATACCCTGAACCAGCTGAGGCGTTGTAGCCAACACAGTTCCAGCTCCATCGCATGCCAAGACTGCACAGTCTATAACCCCATGCTTCATGGCACACATCAGCATCTCGGAGGCTCCAAAAGGAACTAGATCGACATCAGATTCCACCAAGCGACGCTCAGTAAACATACCAACTGAAGCAATCTTGTTTTCCACATGTTTCTGGATGAACTCCTTCGTATGTGTAATCTTTGTTTTGTGCATGAGGTTATGTAAAGGGCAGTGTTTCACCAACGGCTCGGTTAAATCCACTATTCTCCCACTTTCTATCGTCACTCTAGATTTCGCTTGCTCAACGATGTGTCTATCGGCCAACCCCATTCCCTGCAAGCCGAGAGAAGTTGTTGAGCATTCTTAAAGATTTCATCAACAGTAGATGCGAATCTTGAGGTTTTGAGGGAGCCTTTGACTAGTCAACCTTAT
>CAZAQQ010000033.1:0-8629 GCA_964487485.1 uncultured Candidatus Bathyarchaeia archaeon
CTATCTGGAAACCTGAGCGCTCAGCTTCACTTTCAATCGCCGCAATAATTTCATACGATTTCCTAACGTCCGCTTCAACGCCATGTATTAACAACATACGCTTTCTATCTATTAGTAAAGCTGCAATGAAGTCTTTTTCAAAGACATTTTCCATCGGAGCTGACTCTCTTTCTTCAAATTTCAATTTCATTTTGTTGAGAAGGGGGATTAATTGCTTTGTAGACTTTGCGTTCTTGACCGTTCTATACCAGGCGCCAACAGTGATGGAACGGTCGTCATAGTCCACTAGGCACACGGGCATTCTCCTGCATCCAATTTTCTTGGCCGCTGCAACTCGGTGCATTCCATCTAAGACAACTAGAGACTTTTTGTCAACTATGATTGGGTTCTTCAGCACTCCGTCTCTCCGCATTTCGTCAGCCAGCCGTTCAACCAGATTTGGAACGGTTTCTTCATGGAGACGTATTTTCCCGATGTCCACAACGGCTATTTCTAAACTAATCTTACCCCCGACTATTTTATAGGAATTCAACTTCTCTAGCCCCTTGCTATTCAGTCTAGTTTTAGCCTTTGACCGATGGCAGCTTCGACTATGGATGAAGACGCGTTGAATATTACTTCAGCTACCTTGAGGACTGACTCCTTTTCGAAGGGGGACTGGGGGTCACTAACTCTTCCTATCGCGGCTCTGATTGCTGCAAGCAAATCTAACACCGGTTCTTGAACAATAGGTCTACCCAGGAAAGCCTCCGTAACAACTGCGTCGAGATGCCCAGGTTCCCCAAGCACATATTGGATTGCTAACTGGGCTTTCCTCATAGCTATGGCGGAAAAATGCTTCACTGCTAAAATTTCGGCGCGTTCTCTCGCTATAGAGAGGTTAACCATCGCCTCTCTTAGATTTCGAACAGCCCAAGACCTTTCATAGTCACCCACCAAGAGTGAGGGATTTGTAACCTTGCGCGAAACTTGAAAATGTTTTCTTCGTTGCGCTCTCATCTTCGAGGAAGCTCGTTCAATTTCTTTTTCAGGATGCTAGATCAAGAAGTTTCAATGGATACAAAAACATAGTGGCACGTTTGCGAAGTCGCATGTAGCTTACGCCGCACCTATGGACTTCGAACGCCAATTGTCTTCAAATTCATTGCAATTATTAGGAACTCGAAAGGTTGCCAACATACTGCCTTTTCGAGCGGCTTCAAGGTACAATTTGGACGTTTCGACGAATTATTGTTAGAATTTGACTCAGGAAGATAATTTTAAATAGTTTTTGGGTTTTAGGTTGAAGTTTGGAGATATTCTAATGCCGGGTGGAGAGGTTTCTACGGCTGCTATTCACAGACTAATTGAAAAGGCTGGTGCTGAAAGAGTTGGCGACGATGCTATTGAGGAATTGAGAAAAGTTCTCGAAAATTTGGCTGTGCGAATTGGAAAGGAAGGCTTAGAGCTAGCGGTACATGCTGGAAGGAAAACCATAAAGGCCGAAGACATACGTCTGGCAGTCAAAAGAATTGTTCCGGAGTAAGAAGCTTTCATCTGGGAGCCGCCCTAAGCGTATGCTTCGCCCCATTGGAAAATTCTTCTTTCAGAGCTAGAAAGATTTTTATTAAGCACTTGTTTGTTCTTGGGTCTAGAGGAGGTAAAATTACTTGGGTTATCTCGCAGGCCAACCCGTCTTGATATTGAAGGAAGGGGCAACGAGAAGAAGGGGAAGGGAAGCTCAAAGATCGAATATGCAAGCTGCTAGAATTGTCGCCGAGGTTGTCAAAAGCACGCTCGGTCCGAGAGGCATGGATAAGATGCTGGTCGACAGTCTAGGCGACGTGACAATAACAAATGATGGAGCCACAATTCTAGATGAAATTGAGGTTCAAAATCCAGCTGCCAAAATGATGGTTGAAGTTGCCAAGACACAGGATGATGAGGTTGGCGACGGAACGACTACAGCGGTAGTCCTCAGCGGGGAGTTGTTGAAGAAGTCTGAGGAACTTGTCGACGAAAACATTCACCCCACCACAATTGTAGGAGGATATAGAAAGGCCGCTGACAGAGCGATGCAAATTCTAGACGAAATCGCTGTCCCTATTGATCTCGCTGACAGAAACAGTTTGGAGAAAGTCGCAGTCACCTCTATGCATGGTAAGGCTAGTGGACCTGCCCTGCACCATCTTGCTGAGATCTCAATAGACGCTGTGAAGCAAATCACAGAAAAAAGGGGGGAGAAGAACATTGCTGACATTGACCAAATTCAAATCACGAAAAAGGAAGGAAAGAGTGTTCTCGACACGCAGCTTGTGAGAGGTCTAATTATTGATAAAGAAGTAGTGCATCCCGGCATGCCCAAAAATGTCAAGAATCCGAAAATAGCTTTGCTGGACTGCCCGCTTGAAATAGAAAAGACTGAATTTAGCGCAGAAATTAGGATCAAGGATCCAACTCAGATGAAGGCGTTTCTAGATGAAGAAACAAAGATGATGAAAAACATGGTTGACAAGATCAAAACCTCTGGAGCTAATGTTGTTATGTGTCAAAAAGGGATAGATGACACAGCGCAGCATTTCCTAGCCAAAGAAGGCATAATGGCTGTTAGGAGAATAAAGAAGTCAGATATGGAGAAGTTGGCTAGGGCGTCTGGCGGAAAAATAGTAACAAACATAGACGATTTGAAGGCTCAAGACTTGGGCAACGCAGGCATTGTTGAGGAAAGAAAACTAGGCGAAGACAAAATGGTTTTCATCGAAGGATGTAAAGACCCGAAGTCTGTCGCCATTCTAGTTAGAGCTGGACTTGAGAGACTTGTAGACGAAGCTGAAAGAGCGCTGCACGATTCACTTTCAGTAGTAGCTGACGTATTCATGGAGAACAAGGTGGTCGGAGGCGGAGGATCTGTTGAGACTGAGGTTGCTAGGAGGTTGCGCGATTACGCTGCCAAGGTCGGCGGCAGAGAACAATTAGCCATAGAAGCATTCGCAGACTCCATGGAAGTAATTCCAAGAACCCTTGCAGAAAACGCAGGCTTGGACCCGATTGACATCTGTCTCTTATACACATCTCCGAGCCCACGAGACCGTACTACATAATGGTGGCCTTAAGATCAGCGCATGAAAAGAGGGACGGGATATGGGTGGGCGTCGACGTACTCGGAGGAGGAACAAAAGAGATGGTGAAAGTCGGAGTTATTGATCCCCTCCGAGTGAAGAAACAAGCCATAAAATCAGCTGTCGAAGCAGCATCCATGATACTGAGAATCGATGATGTCATAGCAGCAGCAAAGCCACCTCCAACACCACCGCCTAGAGGCGGTCCGGGCATGGAAGGAATGCCGGAGTACTAGAACCCAAACTCACACCCCTCCTTACAGAACTGTGAGTTTTCCCAGCAAAAGAATAATTAAACCAAACGCGCTTTATCTAGGATGCTCCGGGAAGAGCTCCGGTAGAAGGTTTAAGACCTACCGAATATAGCCCGGTTAGGTAAAGCGCCGAAAGTATGGCGGGCTCTCGATCCGCGCTACGAGGAGGAACCCGTCGACGCGGGTTCAAAATGGCTCAAAGCCATGAAAATCCCGCCCGGAGCACCACTAAGTTTCCATAAGCATATACTTTCTCGTCGCTCTCCTCTTTTCCACTGTTTATTTATCGCCCAAACTTATATAACTGGCCTATCAGAGTTCTCTTGAGCGTCCGTTCTTGGAGGAGACTATTTGTCTGAAGAAGCGAAACCAAAGAAATTTGAGTCCATTGAAGATATTCCCGGCATAGGCCCAGCGACAGCGGAAAAATTGCGGGAGCTTGGTTTTCACACAGTAGAGTCGTTGGCTACGGCTACAGTGAAAGAACTTCAAACAACGGGCATAGGCGAAAAGCAAGCTGCAAAAATCATATCTGAAGCCAGAAGCAGCATCGCCCTAACCTTCGTACGTGCAGACGAACTGATCAAGATGAGGCAAAACATTCTTAGATTGACCACAGGTAGCAAAGCGATAGATGAGTTGCTGGGAGGCGGAATAGAAACTCAAACCATAACAGAATTCTATGGGGAATATGGTGTTGGGAAAAGCGTACTCTGCCATCAACTTTCCGTCAACGTACAACTGCCGACTGAAAAAGGCGGATTAAATGGAGGCACGCTTTACATCGACACAGAGCAGACGTTCAGACCGGAGTGGATTGTTAGAATGGCTAACCATTTGGGGCTAGATCCTGAGAAGACCGCGCAGAACATAATCTATTGCGAAGCCTACAATAGCGACCATCAAATGCTCCTTCTGGAAAAGGCCGACAAAATCGTTAAGGAAAACAATATTCACCTAATAGTTGTAGACTCGTTAACTTCGCATTTTCGAAGCGAATACCTTGGTAGAGAAATGCTTGCTGAAAGGCAGCAGAAGCTAAACAGTCACATGCACAGATTAGTTAGACTGGCGAGAGCGTTTAATGCGTCGGCTGTCGTAACAAACCAAGTTATGGCAAAACCCGATCAATTCTTCTCCACGGCTGTCGAGGCGGTTGGAGGTCACATAGTTTCACACACCAGTCATACCAGGGTTTTTCTCAGAAGAACAGCGAGCTTGCCCATTAGGGTCGTTAGGCTTGTTTCAAGCCCCTACCTCCCTGAAGGGGAAAGAATTTTCAAGATAACTGAAAAAGGAATTGAAGACGTTACTGAAGAAGATGAGGTAAGAAGGCGGAGATAAAATACTTTGTCCGCAAACCAAGCCATTATCACACAGGAATACGTTCAGCTTCTCACGGAGAGAAAACTGTCCGAAGCCGAAAGGGAACTAGGTAGAATTAGGGGTAAAGCAAATCAATCGGAGTGGGGGAGGGGCTATGTTAGAGCTCTTGAGGGATTATTCATCACTTACAAATCAAACAGCGACAAATATCTGCACTTGCTAAAGATCGATCTAACTAGAAAGACTATTGAAGAGCTTAAAGACGAATTCCTTAAACATTCGACCAACGAACTTCACGCTGACTACGATCGAGGCTACTTTAAAGCGTTGGCTGACTATATGGAAATTCTTGAAAAAATGAAGCCGTGGAAAAATCTTTCCCAGAAAAATTGATTCTAATGTAACTTGACAAATCAGTCCCCGCTCTTCAATAGGGAGATAATGTGTAGAAAATTATCCAAAAAGCAGCCCAAACAAAAATGTATGTCCCCAACCCAAGCGTCGCAGCCTTGTACTTACCCTTCAACTCCTCTTCCCCGTAATTCAGGGCGTACCGAACCACCATGTATGAAAGAATGTATAAGGCGGCTGCTGCTGCTATCCCCCTATTCTCTTTCAATTGAAGGAGAAAACAAATGAGAGCAGCAAGAACAGCTAACCCAAACCTTGACCAATAAACAATTGTAGAGGGCTTAAGCTTCTTTGCTTTTTGTAGGGGCGGCACTGGAGGTTTCGACGAAGTGAAGGAGGTCTTGTCAAGCTTTGACATAGCTACCATAGTCCTCGAGCTTAGGCAGGACATAATTGGTAAACATATAGATAACATTTATCACTTGGCTGACAAGACTTTCCTTTTCAAAATAAGGCCCGGAAACTATGACCTTGTCGTAGAGATCGGAAGAAGAATTCACCTGACGAAATACCAAGTCAAAGCGCCCAAAACACCAAGCTCATTTTGCATGGCTCTGAGAAAGCACTTGGTTGGGGGTAAAATAATTGACGTTAGACAACAGGAATTTGAGAGGATAACGATATTCGAAGTGCAGAGAAGATCTGTCGGTCTTAAACTTGTTATTGAAATCTTTAAGAGAGGCAGCCTGATCGTTGTCGACCAAAACGGTAAGATTCTGCTAGCGTTCAAGTACGCCAGAATGAAGGATAGGAACATTATCAAAGGCGAAGTCTTCAAGCACGCACCATCAACAGGAATGAGTTTAACAGAGATCGATCGAACCGAATTAAGTAGGCTCAAAGAAGTCAAATCAACTGAAATTGTGAAAGCCCTTACGCATCTACTCCCCATAGGTGGATTGTACTCGGAAGAAATTCTCAAACGTGCAGGCTTGGACAAAAACATGTTAGTGGACCAACTCCAAGACTCTCAACTGGAAACTATTCACAGTTGTCTAAAGTCGCTGCTATCCGAGAAGATTAGGCCACGCATTGTCTTGGACAGGGAAGGAAATGCCCTTGACGTACTACCTTTCCCCCTATCAATTTACGAAGGTTTTGAACTGAAGCATTACGAATCCTTTAATGATGCTGTGGACGTCTATTTTTCCCACTTTGCAGCTGAACTTGAGAAGGCAAAACTATCTGACACCTACCGAAAGCGGAGAGAAGAGCTTGAACGAATTCTGACTGCGCAGGAGAAACAACTTTCCGATCTCCAAGAAGCTTCTGAAAAAAACCGCAGAATAGGCGACACAATATATACACATATGAACGAAATCCAACAACTTCTCGATAGAATACTGACTAACAAACGAAGCGGCAGGGATTGGGAGGAAATAATAGCCGACATCGAAACGGCTAAAAAATCCGGTGGAAAACCAGAAATCTACTTTCAGGAACTGGATCCGAAGGAAATGCGCACACTTCTCTTTATAGACAATGTGGAATTAACTCTAAAGCTTGGTGAAAAACTCTCACGGCAAGCCGCTCAACACTACGAAAAATCGAAGAAAGCGAGAGACAAACTATCAGGCCTAAGCGCCTCCATGAGCGCAACAAAGAACAAGCTTGAAGCTCTTGAATCGGAGTTGGGAAGAGAAACTGGGGAGGTTAGGCCCCCACGCGAGAAGCGCCCCAAAGCGTGGTATGAGAAGTTTCATTGGTTCAAATCCTCTGAGGGGTACCTCATAGTTATAGGGAAAGATGCAGTGACAAACGAGTTGTTGATCAAGCGCTACACTGAGACCGAAGACATTGTTCTTCACGCTGAGATTCAGGGAGCACCCTTCGCCGTAATAAAGACCAGCGGTTCGACTCCGAGTCAACAAACAATCCTAGAGGGAGCTCAAGCAGCTGCATCCTACAGCAAGGCTTGGGCCAAGGAATTCGGCTCCATAGACGTGTACTGGGTTAAGGCCGTGCAAGTGAGCAAAAAGGCACCCTCAGGGGAATATCTTTCGAAAGGAATGTTCATGATACGTGGCGATAGGAGCTATGTTAAGGGAATAGAATTGAGATTATCCTTCGGAATAGTTGAAGATCAGGGTTACGCCAAACTAATAGCCGGGCCCACTTCGGCGGTAAAAACTCAGACGCAGGCTTTCGTTGAAATAGTCCCAGGGAAAACTCCAGCTGGAAAACTTGGAAAGCAAATCTTGGCTGAACTACGTAGAAGAGCTCCGTTTCAGTTGACAAAGCTTCTAGATCAAATCGAGTTGGAGGAAGTTCAAAAGCATATTCCCGCAGGTAAGGGAGACATGAAGCTAATCGATAGCCCGACGCAAACACTTAAAGACCAAATCTCTGAATTAGCACATGGAGGTCGTGGGCATGTCTATAAAAGACCTCAAAGCAGAGGTTAAGATTAAGGACATTATGTCTACCCCGGTCGTCACTGTTAAAGAAGAAGAAGACATAGTCAAGGCCTCTAAACTTATAGATAAACATGAAGTTGGCTGCGTTATTGTTATTGACAAGAAAGGCAACCCACTCGGCCTCATCACTGAGAGAGATGTTGTTAAGAGGGTTACTGCCAAGAACCTGCTTCCCAGCCGAGTGAAGGCTGAGGAAATTATGAGCAAGCCTTTGATCACTGTTGAGTCAAGCATTGACATAACTGAGGCTGCTAGGAAGATGAGTTCAAAAAGAGTTAGAAGGCTCGTTGTTGTGGATAAGGGTAAGCTTGTTGGCATAGTCTCGACCAGAGACATAGTTGACGTCACACCAGCTCTCATGGATGTTATTGCAGAGAAATCGAGAATAGTAGGTGTAGAGCCAACGACCGAAAAAACCTCCTTGGCAGGGTCTTGCGATAAGTGCGGCGTTTGGACAGATCACCTTAGGGAACGCGATGGAGTTTATGTCTGCGAAGATTGCGCGACTGATGTGGAAGAGGAAAAGACGGTATATTAGGTAAAGAACCGGTTTCTTCCTTTTCGTTTTCTAACGTGCTCCGCCCGTGTAGACATACAGTTAATACTAACTTGGCGCCAGATCTCGCAACGTGAACATTGTTGAGCAGTTCAGTCGGTATTTTAGGCGCAAAGATACCGATGGGCGGCGTTCTCGTTGAGTGTGGAATAGTAATAGAAGATGGTAGAATAAAGAAGATCGGCAAAGAATCTACTCTACCTCCTTTCGATGAGAAGGTAGACGCAAAAGGGTTAGTGTCGCTTCCGGGCTTGATAGACGTTCATGTTCACTTGAGAGATATGAAGCTAGCCTACAAGGAGGATTTCTACACTGGCACTTGTGCAGCTGTGGCAGGAGGATTCACAACAGTAATCGACATGCCAAATACGATACCAGCGACTGACTCAGCCGAAAGGCTCAAGGAGAAGATGGAAATAGGTAGGAGTAAAGCTGTCGCAAACTTTGGCTTCCATGCAGCGCTAACTGCGGACGTAGATGAAATAGAGGAAATGTCCAAGCTTGGGCCCCTCTCATTTAAGCTCAACCTACATAAACCCATTGGAGAATTCCCAGCTGAAGACGAGG
>CAZAQQ010000033.1:8729-11085 GCA_964487485.1 uncultured Candidatus Bathyarchaeia archaeon
GAGAGGTCGAGGTTCAAGTTTGACCTGCGAAGTTACCCCGCACCATCTGTTCTTGACTAGTAGACAACCGGAGCACTTTATGCGCGTGGCCACTACTGCCCCGCCTGTTAGAGATTTTGAAAACGCCAGTAGGCTTTGGATAGCGCTTCGCAACGGAGAAATAGACATAGTTGCAAGCGACCATGCCCCGCACAACCTTGAGGAGAAACAAAATCCAGATATATGGAAAGTACCGCCGGGCATACCTGGGTTAGAGACAACCCTGCCCTTGCTCCTTGCAAGAGTGAATCAGGGGCAGCTTCGAATAGACAGATTGGTTGAGGCACTGGCTCAAAAGCCTGCAAGTGTATTTGGATTGCCTAACAAAGGCGTCCTTGCGGAAGGTGCGGACGCAGATATCGTATTGGTCGATTTGAAAGCCGAGGTCAAAATTGACGAGAGAAACTTTCATTCAAAAGCGAAATATTCACCTTTCAACGGCCTGATATGCCGGGGGAAACCAGTGAAGACATTTATCTCTGGACAGCTGGTTATGGAAGGTGGAGAAATAAAAGCCAAACAGGGTTCTGGCTCTGTAATCAAAGCCGTCAGAAAATAACGATCCAGCAAGATCGTTTGGTTTGGTAGAGTTGAAAAAATTTCTCGCTGACGGAATGGTTGGCCGCTTGGCACGGTGGATGAGATTGATAGGATGCGATGTCACATACCTCAGTGCTGCACAGGATGAACAGCTAATCCAGAAAGCAGCTGCTGAGAATAGAGTTCTCCTCACCAGCGACACAGTTCTATACAGATTAGCCGTAGCAAGAGGCGTTGAAGCATTTCTCGTAAAAGGTAACTCAGAAGCAGACAAGCTAGCCCGCGTGACAAAGAGATTTGGAATAAGACTTGAGGTTGACACATCAACATCCAGATGCCCCACATGTGGTTCATTAATAGAATCCGTTTCGAAAGATTCAGTTAAGGCTAGGGTTCCGCCAACAACATTTGAAGCCTATGAAGAATTCTGGATCTGCACCAATCCAAAATGTCGGAAGATCTATTGGCAGGGAAGCCACTGGAAGAAGATTCACGAACTCCTAAAAGAGGCAAACCAACTAGCTACAGCAAAGAAACAACAGTAAATTGGAGGTGCAATATGTTGAAGAATGAGCTTGCACTCAAAGATGGCGAATTCCTCGTAAAGTTAGCGCGAGAAGCAATTGCTACATTTCTGACCACGCATAGAAAAATGAAGCCCCCTTCCGAGACAAGTGAGAAATTACTAGAAAAGTCAGGGGTTTTCACGACCCTAGACAGTGTGAAAAATGGTACAGAGCTAAGAGGCTGCATAGGATATCCATATCCCACTCTACCGCTTGCGGAGGCTGTAATAGACTCCGCCATAGAGGCTGCTACAGGTGATCCTAGGTTCCCACCCGTTTCATTGAGTGAACTGGAAAGAGAGATAGTAATAGAAGTAAGCGTTCTAACGAAGCCAGAATTGATCAAAGTTAAGAATCCACAGGAATATCCGAAACACGTCATGATAGGAAAAGACGGCTTAATCGTGGAAGGTGGATATTCCAAGGGGCTTCTTTTGCCCCAAGTACCGATTGAATGGAATTGGGATCAAGAAGAATTCCTCAGCAACTGCTGTCTAAAAGCTGGACTTCCGCCCGACAGCTGGCTCTTAAAGGAGACGAAAATCTACAAATTCCAAGCAATTATATTCCGTGAAAAAAGTCCGAAAGGGCAGGTTGAACTGAGAGCTCTGCCGGTGACTGGATGAAGACCTATGTGGCCCCATGTGGCATTGGGCTGGGCCACGCCACGCGATGTGAACCTTTGGCCCGGAGACTGATGGCTTGGGACACGGATGTCGTTTTTTCAACCTATTTGGACGGTCTGGATTATGTGATGGAAAAGAAGTTTAAGGTCGTAGACACGGTTCCCGTAGGGTTTAAGGTCAAGACGGATGGAACAATAGATTTCAAGCAGACAGCAGCTTCTAGGCCTGGGATTTTTCAGGGCCTCTATCAAGTATTGAAACAACTGAATAGAGAATTGAGTAACATAGGGAGCTACCGCCCGGATGTGGTTCTCTCAGATTCTCGTGCGACACCTTTGATGGCAGCGAGTATGCTCAGTATTCCTAGCATTCTCCTGCTCAATCAGTACCGAGTAGACATTGTGAGGAAACCATCCACTGAGTCGATAACTCGGCTAGATCAACTGTTCTATCTCTATGCTAATCTGATTTGGACCTTCACTCGTACGTTAATAGGCGGCGTATGGTCTCTTAGCGAGTACATTTTGATCCCTGACTTGCCTTACCCATACACAATATCGCTGGGAAACCTATCCATCCCTGAAC
>CAZAQQ010000034.1:0-10961 GCA_964487485.1 uncultured Candidatus Bathyarchaeia archaeon
CGCCAGTCTTCAGAATCGGGAAGTCTTCTCTAACTTTTGATACGTTGAACATGAGAAGTCATCCTTAATGAATGAGGTGAGAGCTTCAGCTGAATGCTTGTATTAACGTTTTTGGCTGGGCACCAAGAAACACGTAAGCCAATCGCACTGGAGAGCGAGTTTAGATTTTGAAGAAGCGGTATCAAGGATCTTTCGTAGCTATTGTGACTCCTTTCAAGAAGAACTGGGAAATAGATACTGCTTCTTCAGCGACGTTAAGTGGAGAAACCTAAATCAGACTTGTGGCGTATTCATATATATAGTGAAGACACAGCAAGCAAGGCATAGACCTTGCTGAATTCCAGCATCGCCCTCACCGAGACACGCTCATTTGGCCCATGAATGTTGCTTAGTTCGATATCTCCCGGTCCCAACCCAATCAATGTGGGGATCCTCGCATCATGAATGAGTTGGGCGGCGTCTGTCGCCCCATATCCACCGTGAAGTTTCGGCTCATAGCCCACTACTTTGCGAATTGCTTCTTTAGCCATAGATACAACGTCCTCTTTCTCCCCTAGTTGCGCCGGCTTGTGTTTTCCCAGACCAACTTCTAAGGAGACATCTAACCCAGGATCTTTACGCTTGAGACCGTGGATTAGCTTCTCAATGTCTTGTCGTACAGTGACTTCGCTCATGCCTGGAAGGTAGCGCACATCGCAGACAGCGTAGCAACTGTCTGGAATGACGTTCCGTTTCAATCCGCCTCGGATTATTGTGCCAACAGCAACAGTAGGAGCGGTGAGGTATTTGCTGGGCTTATGCCTAAGCCTAATTCTGTCGAGGGCTAGGAGAACCTTGGCTAATTTTAAGGTGGCGTTCACTCCTCTCCTAGGATTAGAGGCATGTGCAGCCCTGCCCTTTGCTTTTACCTTCAGTTTCATAACTCCTTTCATAGCGTTTCTAACGAAGATCCTATGTTTCTTGACAGAGGCTTCCAAGACAAATCCGAAGTCAGCCTCAGCATGTCCCTTATTTATCAGGTAGGATGTGCCTTGTTCTCCGCCTGTCTCTTCATCGCAGACAGCGTGAACGATAAGGTCACATGACGGGCGCATCCCGAGCTCCTTCAAGGCTTTCAAGGATATGAGCAGGGATGCAAGGGCGCCTTTATCGTCAGCGGCTCCCCTGCCATACAGCCAATCAGCCTTTACTTCACCAGAGAATGGATCGACATTCCATGCCTTAACATCCATTGTAGGTACTGTGTCTAGGTGGCAGTTGAACAAGATCATCTGGCTTCCGCCTACTTCCCAACGCGCAACAACATTGACCTTACCACTACGAGCCTCGATAAGCTCAGTGTGCAATCCAAGCTCTGAGAAGAACGACGCGGTTGCCTGAGCTACTTCTTTCGTGTTGCCTGGTGGGTTTTCGCTTGGTATTTTCACGAGGTTTTTGGCCACTTCTAATAGCCGGGGCTTATGCTCATCTATGTAGCGAAAGATCCGCGAATATTCTTCCATGAGGTGGTCTACCGCTTCCAAGTAGGTGCCAGCAAGTTATTCAAGGTTTCATGCCGTACCAGACGGGGCACGCGATTGTTGGAGATGTAAGGGTAACTTGAAACAGCCTTGGCGGCGGCCAAGCCCATAAAGGCTTTTAAGGCTGATTTATCAATGAAAAACCGACTTATGCATCTGGGGGAAGCCGACCATCGTATGTGATTTCTTCCTTCCTTGAGGAAAGCCATGTCGCGCCATGCGGAATTGTGGCACTTGGGCTTCAAAATGGTCGTCAGTCAAAACAGGTGTGCGGTTTTCAACCGATTGATGAGCAGGATGTGATTCTTGTTGGTTAGCATGTCTGGTGCGCAAGCTCTAGTAGGCGCCCTGAAGAAGCAAAAGGTTGACGTTATTTTCGGGTTGCCCGGCGGAGCCATCATGCCAGTTTATGATGTTTTGTATGACGAGTCCGAGATTCGCCATATTCTAGTTAGGCATGAGCAAGGAGCTGCGCATGCTGCGGATGGTTATGCGCGAGTGAGTGGCAAACCCGGTGTGTGTATGGCAACCTCGGGGCCTGGAGCCACAAACCTAGTAACTGGCATAGCTACGGCCTACATGGATTCCTCGCCAGTGGTGGCTTTCACAGGGCAAGTCCCAAGAGCTACTATTGGAAAGGATGCTTTTCAGGAAGCTGACATCGTAGGAATCACAGCTCCAATCACCAAATACAATTTTCTGCTAAACAGTGCCTCAAAAGTTCCCGCTACAGTGAAGATGGCATTTTACATTGCTTCCACAGGCCGGCCTGGTCCAGTGTTAGTTGATTTGCCTAAGGATGTGCAGACGGAGAGTGCTGAAATGGAGTTCTCCGGCGAGATTGATATTCGTGGGTACAAGCCCAAATATGATCCGCATCCGCTTCAAGTCAAGAGGGCTGCTGAACTTTTGGCTCAGGCAGAAAGACCAATAATCTTGGCGGGAGGTGGCGTAATTGTTTCAAATGCTTCCTCCGAGCTCGTGAAGTTGGCTGAGCTACTGCTTTCCCCTGTTGGGACGTCGCTTATGGGGAAAGGATGCTTGCCAGAAAATCATCCGCTTTCTCTTGGGATGGTTGGTATGCATGGCACCCGTGAAGCCAATAAACTGATCTTAGAAGCAGATGTCCTACTAGTGGTTGGGGCCAGGTTCTCTGATAGGACTACTGGAAGGCTGGATGAGTTTTGTCCAGATGCGAAGATCATTCACATTGATGTTGATACTGCTGAAATAGGGAAAAACGCAAAATTCGATTTGCCAATAGTGGCTGACGCAGGAAAGGCTCTAGAAGCAATCTACAGACAACTCGACCATAAACTGTCTAAAAAAGAAAGTTCTCCATGGTTTAAGAGAGTACAGCAGGTGAAGGAGGAGTTTCGAAACCAAACAAATTATGGTGAACGAGCTCTCAAGCCGCCGACGCTATTGGTTGAGCTAAGGAAAATCCTTCCAGCGGATGCTATCGTTACCACAGAGGTGGGGCAAAATCAAATGTGGGCTGCTTTGCATTTCAAGGTGTATAAGCCTAGAACCTTCATAAGCTCAGGAGGGCTTGGAACAATGGGCTTCGGTTTTCCAGCGGCTCTAGGAGCAAAAGTAGCGAAGCCCGAAGTCCCCGTGGTAGATGTGGCAGGCGACGGAAGCTTCATGATGAATGAGCGGGAGCTTGCTTGCTCAGTAATGGAGAAAATTCCCGTTTCCGTCATCATATTGAATAACTCGATGCTGGGAATGGTGGCACAGTGGCAACGATTGTTTTACAATAGAAGATATTCTGAAGTAGAATTGGGCACCACTCCTGACTTCGTACGGTTGGCTGAAGCCTATGGAGCGCAAGGCATTAGAGTCCAATCGATTGACGAGTTCTCAAAAGCGGTGAAGCAGGCGACCAAAAGCGACATCACTACAGTCATAGATGTGCCCATTTCCCCGGAAGAGAATGTGTTCCCCATAGTTCCGGCGGGAAGTACCCTCAAAGAGATGCTGTGGGAGTAGAGGGCCTACGTTAAAGCAGACACATATAATATCGGCTATTGTCGAGCACAAGCCCGGGGTACTGTATAGAGTTTCAAACATGTTCAGGCGCAGGGGCTTCAACATCGAAAGCATTTCTGTTGGCCCAACTGAAAAAGAAGATCTAGCGAGGATGACCATAACGGTCAACGGAGACGAGAGAACCATTGAACAAATAATTAAGCAACTGAATAAACTGATCGACGTAATAAAGGTAAGCAAGCTAGATCCGACCAAAACCGTCATTAGAGAAATGGCTCTGGTAAGAGTCAACAGCCCTGACACAAACGTGAGATCGGACATAATCCAATACGCCAAGATTTTCAGAGGTAGAATAGTCGACGTTTCCCCAGATTCAATCATGATAGAGATTACCGGCGATTCGGAAAAGGTAAACGCATTCCTCGACTTGGTGAAACGTTTCGGCGTCAAGGAAATGGCGAGAACAGGAATGACAGCGCTTGCTAGGGGACAAGTCAACTAGGGATAGCTAGCAGTTCCGCTAGCCTACGTTACATTGACAAATACGTAAACTGGTCCTGCCACCTCCGGCAGATAGATCCACACTATCTCCCTAAACATGTTCTCCAGCTGTGGAGAAGTGGACAGTGGAGACTGGCGGTTTGGAAGGTCGATGATCTGAAGACACTCATCCTGTCTACATTTTTCAACGTAGTTCGGGGCGATACTTGATGTAAAGACTACAATGGAGAGCTGTCCTAGTTCATGTTTGTGAATTGCTTTATATCCGATCGATTATTAAGTTCTGAGTGTATCGATAGCGGAAAGCAATGGGTGCCCACTATTTCATGGTTTTCTTAGGAAGATTTGCGCAAATTGCGTTCATGGGCTTTAGATTCTATAGAGTTTCCAATTGGTGCTATCTTACAGGTTTCTGTCTCATCGGTATTTTCTATTCCGGACAACCGAGCTCTATAGTGCTTTTCATTGTAGCCACCGCAATTTCCTCGTTTAGCTTGGCTTACTTATACTCTGTAAACAGTTGCTTCGACATTGAGACTGACAGGGAAACTGGCGTTGACAATTTGATTTCGCAAGGAGCAATTTCGTTTCGGCAGGGCTGTCTTCTGTCCGCATTTCCCTTGATGATGGCTGTGCTGTTTTCCCTGTTAGTTGCGACTGGGACTTTCCCGTTCCTTCTCATTGCCCTAGCTATTGGAACTGCCTACTCAGCCCCACCAATCAGGCTCAAAGCTGTCCCGGTGTTGTGCACCATTGTAAATGGAGCAACCCTCTCTCTCCTTTTCCTCGTAGGCTATACGTCTTTTTCGGCACTCACCCTTGGGGCGTTGCAGCTTTTCATATATCTGTGCTTACTTGAAATGCCTTCTCAGCTTGTTCATGAAATGATACATTCTGAGGCGGATAAGAGACAGAAGGTCAATACCACCGCATTGAAACTCGGATCGAAAAGAACTGTTGTAGTTGCCTCTCTGATGCTTCTATCATCCATTCCGGTCGCAGGCTACATGTACCTATCCCACCTCATCAGCTCTCCACTATTCGTAGCAATGTGCGCTTTTCCTGCGATAACTATCCTCCTCTTTCTCAGACGCTATGATAGCCAATCTTTGGAAGCGATGAAGTCTTTGCGGAAAAAGTACCGTAACGCCGGAGTCGCATTCGGTCTCATTTTTGTTTTCATACTGATGTTCGTAAAGGGCTAGGATGGCAAATTTGAAGTACGATGTTCTGATCGTAGGAGCTGGTCCCGCTGGCTCCACTGCGGCTATGCACTGCGCCAGAGAAGGATTAGAGGTTCTAATGTTGGAGAAGTGCAGGTACCCAGGTGAAAAAAAAGTGTGCGCCGGAGGCCTCTCCAGCCTAGCTATGGAAATCATTGAGTCTAGGGATTTTCTGTACAAGGAAATAAAGGGAACAGTCTATTACGGGTCGGGTGCGGCCGGTTTCGCATCCATTGAGCTACCGGGCACAGGTCTTAACACTTATCGAAATGCGTTCGATAGTTACCTAGCCAACATGGCCGTAGAGGCTGGCGCTAGACTTGAACTGAACTCCTATGTCACGGGCTTAAGCCGAGAAGAATCTGGAGATGTACACTTAACTCTGAGGAAGAGTACTGGGGAGCTGGCAGAACGCGCTGGCAAAATAGTTATCATAGCCGAAGGAGTTAACGCGCAGGTCGCAAGAGCGGCGGGGCTAGCTGACAGAAGAACTTCCAAGGAAACTTATTTGGCAGCTCAATATGAGATGAAGGCGAGCAAATCGACGCCGGACTACAATTCCCAGTTTTTCGGAGTTGTGCCGGTGGGCTATGGCTGGGTCTTCCCCAAACCTGATGGACTGACCGTGGGCGTTGGCTGTTTGCTCTCTAACCTAGGCATGAACATTAAGGAGTATCTAGATCGCTTCGTTAGGAAACACCCGGTTGCTTCCAAAATGGTCGGCGATGCTAGAATACATCAGTTTCAAGCGGGGCTCATACCTTGCGCTCAAAACAAGGGGCTTTGCGAGAATAATATCATGGTTGTAGGGGATGCCGCGGGCCTTGCCTCACCCTTTACAGGAGAAGGGATTCCCTACGCAATACTATCAGGCAAAATTGCAGCAAATACAGCTCTTGATGCAATAGGCAATGGTGAATTCTCAAAGACAGTTCTATCGGAGTACAGGAAGTATTGGGATCAGCGATATGGTAGAATTCTCAAGAGGCAAAGTCTGTACTTCAGATTTGCACGCCATTTATGGAATGAGTTCATAGACGCGCTAATTTTGGAAATGAAGCGAAACGATGGCCTGAGGAGCATAATTCGGGCTTACTTTAGGGAGGGAGTGGTAGGCAGTAATGAGAGATTAAGATGGCTGGAGTCGATGCTAGCTTTAACATCAAGAGCAGTGCTTGGATGCGTTACTAGGCGACTGGATCGCCTAAGGCAGGTAGCAGCAACCTGATGCTTATGAAATCATATTGTCGCTTGAGCCCGTAACATTTGAAAATATGTATTGTTTTCACCAGCTTGCCTTCGATGTAAACTGTGAAAGGGCTGACGGATTCAACTTCTTCGAAGAGACTGGTGAAGTTTTGCGCCTCTAGCCTATTATAGTATACTGCGATTGCGTTAACGAAAGGCGCTTTTGGCATTCCCCAGATACCATATTGGTTAGCCAACGAATAAGTGCGATAGTGCGTTTTGGTATAGAATCCGACCTCACTGGCAATGCCATATTCTTCAGCCACTATTACTGTTTCGCCTCTTCTTGACATCTCTTCCATCAAAGCATCAATTTCTCTCCCAAGCATATGCCAACCAACCATTCCAATAATAGTCTCATTTTCAGGATCTGTCATTTGGGATGGTGTGAGGGGTATAGCCATTGATAGAGTGGCGATGCCGTAAAGCGAGTTAATCCCAAGAGTGAGTAGAAGTAGCGAAAAGGAAGCTACGAGAATAGTTCTCCTTAGCTTGTTTGTCGAAGCCCAAATGCTGCGTTTTGAAACTTCAGGCGCAGCGTGTGGTTGCTGCTTCCCCATCGCCGAGTTTAAGGCCCATACGAAAATTCCTGCCAATGCAACTATGGCGGAGTAGTAAGCTGGAAGAGGCCAATGTATTTCCGCCCCTGCGATCAAGAAGAAGAAGAACGTTAATGCTGTGAAAGAAAAAAGCAAAGCGAACTCATGCCGTTTTCTAGCCACGGCCAATAAAGCATTGGCGGGTATGGTGGCGAGGAGAAGGACTAATAGAACTGGAGTGAGAAGCCCCGCCTGGTCAAGTAAATAGTCGTACACTCGCTCGGGAACTGTCATATTGGGGTTTTCGCGCCCAACGGTTGCCACGTGTTCGAGTTGATAGCGGAGACTGACCCAGCCATGGGTGGCGTTCCAAAGAAGATTAGGAATGAAAACGATTAGGGCGACGAATATGATGATGTAAAACTCTTTCCTAAAGATCCACTTCCTGTGATTACCCGAGAGGAGTAAGAAGAGAAAAATTGAAGGTATAGCGAGCATACATGCATATTTGCTGAGTAAACCAAGGCCCACCGCAATTCCAGTCATGTACCAATAGCGGCTTTTCCCAGTTGAGGTTGCTTGGAAGACGAGGTAAAGCGTAAGCGACCAAAAGAAGGTGTGCAATGAGTCAGGTGTAGCCATGCAGCTTATTATGATGAATGGGCGGACGAGGCATATGAGTAGAGCGGCAAGGGCGCCGGCTAGCCAGCCAAACATGCGTCGGCCAGTTTGATAGGCGAGGAATACTGTTCCCAAGCCCAAAATCGCTGAGCCGAGCCTGACAAAGAATTCATTGTATCCGCCAAGACTTGTTGTCAGGAAAATCATGTATGCAACCATAGGCGGATGGTCATAAAAACCAAAATCAAGCCTTCTCGACCACTCCCAGTAATAGGACTCATCATAGAAGAGATTTGGAATACCTATCCAAGTGAAGCGCATCAAAGACGCGAGGAACAAGATGAGAACTAACCAAATAGTTCGCCTGCTCTTCTTTTCTATCTCAATTGAGCCAAAGTGCTCCAAAGCGAGCATCCTTCGCGCAAGATAGGATTCCTAGGTGTTACGCATAGGTCAAAGATCAGCTAGAATCTTCCACAGATTATTGCTCTAACCAATTCGCAAAAGAGTTTCTATAGCCTCTGACGAGAATCGACTGTGAGCCAAAGCTTGAAAGCGTTTAAACCCATGTCTATGGTATCGCGAAGAAGATTGACCTTTGACTTCCTCATATTGGGCTCAACCCATTCTACTGGAATTTCTAGAACATGATGGCCGCTCATCTTGGATCTAACTATTACTTCAGTGTCCCAAAACCACCCGTTTGCTTGAACTTCATCCAACAGATTGTTCATCAGAGTTCTACTGAATGCCTTAAAGCCACATTGATGGTCATGTATACTGTCCTTGAAAAGCATCCTCACAATAAGGTTATAGGCGAGACTTGCGAACTGTCTAACAAACGGCCGCTTTGTTCGAGAGCCTTGGACGTACCTGGAACCTGTTACTAGGCCTCCTTGATCCAACACGGCTTTTATGAGCCGCCGCAAGTGTTTCAGGTTTGTTGCGAGATCAGAATCCATATAGACAAGGATTTTCCCACGCGATTTCTTGAAAGCCCTCTTGAGAGCAAGTCCGCGGCCAAGCCTTCGATTCGAGTGCAGGTGGATTATCCGCTCATCTCTCGCCAGCTTTGAAGCAATTTGGTCAGTTCCGTCACTGCTGCCATCTTCCGCAATTATGACCTCGTAGGAGGGTGTTAGCTGCCTGAGGTTTGCCTCAATCAACCGAAGGGTCTGGACAGCCATCTGAGCCTCATTATGCATAGGTAACACTACTGTGACTTCTACAGAGTCTTCTCGCTCATTGGGTTGAGCAACAGTTACAGGCTCCTGCCAGTGTTTGCCCCTCAATTGCGCAAATCTCTCCGAGCTACGCCCAGCATCCACTTCCTTATTATATTCAAATACTTGTGTTCTTAAGGTTTAGAGCTGACTCACGGTCTCACATGACTATCTTAGCCTGCTGATCTCCTGTCAGGTTAAGAGGGCGTTCTGGCATAGGACATGGTTGTTTTCCCGCAGATTGATAGTTCGGCAGAAGTCGTTTTGGTTTCTCACTAAGCTATCTGAGTATTATTGCCTGCTGTGGCGATTGTGAAGTTATGAAGTTTATATATTGCAAACAAGCAGAACACAGGCTATGGCCTGCAGGGTTTTGCTTGTAAATCCAGCCTACGAGCGTCCTGTTTCTCGTGGGGCAGGTGGCATTCCGATTCTGACAAGGGTCTGGCCACCTTTAGAGATGGCGAATGCAGCAGCTTTGCTTAGAAATGATCTTGGTGACATTGAAGTCAAAATTGTTGATGCAAATGCCCTCAACTTAGGCCCTGAGGAGGTGGCAAAGCGAGCTGCGAACTCTAACATTATCGTGGTTTCTACTTCCGCTATCGACCGTTGGCAGTGTCCATACCTTGATATTAGCTCAGCAATGAGCTACGCCACTTATTTGAAAAAGAGATTCCATGATAGTAGAATGGTAATTATTGGTCCACATGGAACAGAGAGGCCAGATTGGCTCCTTAACAGCTTCCCGGAAATTGATGCTATTGTTCGAGGAGAGCCAGAACTCACTCTGAGAGAGCTAGTGGAGAAAACCATCGCCGGGGATGGCGTAGAGGGAGTCCTAGGCGTGTCATATGTCCAAAATGGGAAGATAGTCAACAACCCGCCTAGGCCTTTTTCTTCGGAGTTAGATGCCTTCACGGTCCCAGCTTTCGATCTTCTTCCTATGAAAGAATACGAGTATGCACTACTGGGAAAACCTTTCTCACTAGTGGAAACCTCTAGAGGTTGCCCCTATCCATGCGCATTCTGCCTCAAAACGATGTATGGCTCAAACTACCGTGTCAAGAAACTGGAGAACGTAATGAAGGAGCTCCAACATCTTTTCTATGAGCTAGATATTCCAAACATATATTTCTTCGATCTAGAGTTCACGTTGATTGCGGATCGAGTAAAAAAACTGTGCAAGATGATAATGGAGGATGGAATGGATTTACGTTGGACCTGCCAAACTAGAGTTGATCGAGTAGACAGAGAGCTTCTTAGGTTAATGCGGAAGGCAGGATGCGAATTAATTCACTACGGAGCAGAATCGGGTAACGAACGGACTTTAGAAATGATGAGGAAAGGAATAACGTTACAGCAGATCAGGGATGCCCTAAAGAATTCGAGGGAAGAAGGAATTCTTACCACAGTTTTCGTTTTGCTCGGATACCCAGGTGAAACCTTGGAGGATATGCAGCTTTCGATCAAACTCACCAAAGAAGTCAACCCGGATTTCGTATCCTTTCACGTTGCCACTCCCTACGTGGGGACGGAGTTCTATGAGGCGGTGAAGAACGAGCTGGGAGGCAAAGTCTTTCCCACCGCCTATGAAAGTAAGGATTGGACTGTTAAAGACATAGAAATGATGAGGAGGAAGGCGTTTAGAGAATTCTATTTCAGGATTGGTTACTGCAAGACTGCGCTATCACTTTCAAGAAGGCTCGGAGTGAGGGGACTGACAATAGGTGCGAGGATGCTTATCTCCCTTGCGAGATGATGAAACTCGCCAAATCCCCTGATTGACCTTTGGCCTTCTAAAGCCGCTTAACTCCGCCAAACAAATTGCTTATCTACGAATCCGTTCGAAGCTACTCCGAGCTACCAATCTAAAGTTCCGCGAAATCCCAAATCGCCGCATCTAGGGATGGCCTAGGGCCCGTAGCCTTCCAGTGAAATTGAAGCAATCCATTTCGAGCAGCCAAGGTTTTACCAGAGCCAGAAGCCTCTCTTCGCCTCTAGCTTCACTATTTGGCTCATGGCATAAGGGTTGTAGGCATCTCCATGCGAGATAGCTCTGAATAAATATGTTCCTTCTTCTCTGATTGT
>CAZAQQ010000035.1:0-7418 GCA_964487485.1 uncultured Candidatus Bathyarchaeia archaeon
GCTCACTTCCAAATTGCCAGAATACACCTGCCCGTCGCCCCCAAGTGCAATATACAATGCAAGTTCTGCAAGAGGGATATTAACAAATGTGAGTACCGCCCAGGAGTCTCTTCATATATCGCGTCTCCGACTCAGGCACTAGCCAGATTGGAGAAAGCCGTTAAGGAAATACCTAACCTGAAGGTGGTCGGAATAGCCGGACCCGGAGAGCCGCTGGCAAATAGTGAAACCTTCGAGACTTTCGAACTTGTGGAGGAAAGGTTCCCTAAACTAGTTAAATGCATAGCCACTAACGGCTTGCTTCTACCCCGAAAGGTTGATGAGCTTGTTGCACTGAATGTGAAAACCGTTACCGTAACCGTCAACGCCCTAGATCCAAAAGTTGCCAGTAAGATTTACTCCTGGATCCACTATGACGGAAAACTCTACCGTGGCGAAGAAGGCACTAAAATCCTAATACACAATCAACTTGAAGGAATAGAAAAGGCCAGCGAAAAAGGACTTGTTGTTAAAGTGAATACTGTTCTAATCCCAAAAATAAATGTCGGCCAAATAGAAGGAATTGCCAAAGAGGTGGCTTCACGCGGCGCTGTCCTAATGAACATAATTCCTTTAATTCCAATGTACGAGTTCAAGAAATTCAAGCCGCCTAACTGCGACGGCCTAAATGCTGCTAGAGCCTTGGCTGAAAAGCATATTCCTCAATTTCGGTTGTGCCGGCAATGTAGAGCAGATGCCTGTGGAGTGCCAGGCTTGGAGCGAGGTTCGCCGTTTAAATCCCGTTCAGAGTATTATCACGCCTAATTTGGAAGCCTCTGCGCTAGTATCGCTCTATGATTTTCCTCGCTGCTTGCAGTGCTCTTTTCCCTACTTTCGCTGACATTTTCGGGGACCAAGATTCCACTATCACTTGCCTTTCGTAGCCCACTTCCTTCAGCGCTTTAACTATTGGTTTGAAGTTTATGTTTCCGTCCCCTGGAACCAAATGATTGTCTCGAACTCCTTTGTTGTCATGCATGTGCATGTGTGTTAGCAAACCCTTCAGCTTTGATTTGATTTCCTTGGAGATCTCCTTCTCAGGATTTTTCACTTTCCTCTCTTTCATCATTACGTAGGCATGTCCTATGTCCAAGGTAATGCCTAGATTGTCAATGCTGTTAGCTAGGAATACTAGGTCTTGCAGTCGATGGCAGAAGAAATATGGAGATTGAATATTTTCAATTGAGAGTGTAACTCCTTCTTCGTTGGCATACTTGACGCATTCCGTTAAGCTTTCAACGAATCTGCTTCTTGCTTTTTCGTAGAGTTCCTTCATCTGGACTAGGGGGAAATACCCTGGGTGGACTGTCAGCAGCCCGATGTCGAGGAAACGGCAAATGTCTACGCACTTCTTAACTTGGCTTATCGTAAGCTCATTCACTATAGAATAGCTGCTGCCTAAGTTAAGCTCAAAGAAACATGAATGGACTGAAGCATCCATTTTGTAGGACTTAAGTACATCTCTAACTTGGCTCAAAACGTCTTTGTTCGTATCTTGCGGCCAAAAATGAGGCATTTCATACACAATTTCAATACAATCGGGGCCGAGTTTCATCAATCTTCTTATGGCTTCATCGACCTTACTTTTCGCAAACAAAGTTGTTGGCAAACCAATCTGCAAGAGCTCAGCCTCCTCAGCAACACCAAGATAGGCCCGCCTGCTCTTATGAGTTTTGAGATCTCGCCGGAAGGCTGCTTCCGGGAGCAAAACCTTCTCCCAGCCCTTGCAGTGGAAAGCCTTTTGCCAATGGCAGAAACACCAAAAGTTAAGTAGAATCTGTCTTTTGAAATACTCAGTGAACACTATGAGCAGCGAGGAACCGAAGCCGCCGATAGAGATACGTGAAGTAAAGGTGGAGCCTTCCCCCACCAGCTCTCCAGAGTCAGGGCCACCTACAGAGAAAGAGGAAACCCAATTTTGTGACACCTGCGGAAGCGCAATCACGGCTATGCCCAAGTATTGTCACAAATGCGGAGCAAGAATAATCAAGATTTGCCGACGGTGCGGCAGAGAACTGTTGCCTCAGGCTAGATTCTGCGACAAATGTGGGACGCGCGTTAGAAAGAAACCTAGAAAGAAAACACATCCCCCGCAAATCACTTCACCTGAAGAAAAGCCTGTCAAACCTGAAGTTGAAGAGACGGTGGTGGAGCAAGAGAATACTGCCTCTTCTAGACCAATATAGCCTAAACTTCCGAGTAAACGGCTTACCATCTGCAGAAAACGCATTTATTCCTCGCTAGAATTTAACCTACTTCTAATGAGGTTACTAAGCAATGGGTAGGCAAGGTGCTAAAACACTCTCGGGGCAAGAGACCCTCCTCTTAACCGAAACTGAAGTTAAGACCCTTCTTTCGATGAAGGAAGCAATAGGTGTTGTTGAGAATGCCTTCAAAGAAAAGGCAGAAGGTAAGGTCCAAATGCCTCCGAAAGTCTATGTTTTCTTCCCCGCCTACCAAGGCGATTTTAGAGTTATGCCCGCCTACTTGGAGAAAAGCAATGTTTCTGGAGTAAAAGTAGTGAATGTGCACCCTGGTAACCCAAGGAGTTTTGGGCTTCCAAGTGTAATGGCAACCATTACTCTCATAGACCCAGAAACAGGCTTCCCGCTTTGCATCATGGATGGCACTTGGTTAACAGCAGTTAGAACCGGAGCGGCTGGTGGCGTAGCTGTGAAACATCTTTCCAAGGAGGATTCGAATACTGTTGGAATTGTTGGTGCAGGTGTGCAAGCCAGAACGCAACTCTTAGCAATAAATGAAGTTAGGGAAATCTCTTCTGTTAAAGTAGCGGACATCCTTGAGGATGCGAGGAAAAGATATGTGAAAGAAGTGAGCCAAATGATGGATGTTGACATAGTTGCAGTCAATAGGGTAGAGGAAGCCGCTAGAGATTCAGACATTCTAGTCACTGCTACACCAGCTCGCAAGCCCCTGGTGATGAATGAGTGGATATCAAATGGAACGCACATTAATGCTATTGGAGCTGATGCCCCTGGCAAACAGGAATTAGATCCGAAGATATTGAAAATGGGGAAAATTGTTGTTGACGATTATGAACAGGCGATTCACAGTGGAGGGATTGATTTCGCTATCTCGAAAGGCATCATTACTAGAGACATGATTCATGCGGAGCTCGGCGAAGTAGTTGTTGGCAAGAAAACCGGACGTACATCGAGAGAGGAAGTGACTATATTCAATTCCACTGGGTTAGCCATTCAAGATATCGCTACGGCATCAATAGTCTATCAACGTGCGAAAAAAAAGAATGTCGGCCGTTGGATTAAATTCCGCTCTTAGAAAGGAAGCATATCAGCTACGCCTTCACGCAAACAACTGTTCTTCAACAGCCTCCCTAATTATGTACCCTGCTTTATGCAGAACAGGTTCTCCGATTTCTGGGTCTACTGCCATAGTCGCGGTGCAGGGATAGCTGTGGTGCGCCTTAGCAACAACATCTCGAATTTTTTCTTTCCGCACCTCTTCGCCAATTAACTTCCTTGCTACGTACCATGTGGATCCACATGGAGCGCTTCGTTCGACAGTGACACCATAGATCACCCTCGACTTTCCTCGTTTTTCAGTTGTTATTCTTACGGATGGTTTTCCTATTTTGAAGCCTTGAACAAATTTTGATATGAGAGGCATTTTCTTCTGTGGCTCTAAGGCGCAAAAGGGTTTGGGAAAGGCGTATTCGATAGCCAGTTCCTCGCATTTTTCTTCCAATTGTCTCCGAAGCCCCGGCGGAACCTCTCTAAAATCCTCAATAGGTGTTATCAGCCCCTTTATCCCCTCTTGCTCAAGACGTGGCGGGAGTGCCAACAATAGATCCTGATGAATACCTGTTGCTACGCATATGTCCACTGCTGGGATTTTCTTGGGAAGATATTTTTCAGGTCTATCTATGAACTTTGGCAACTTGGCTGGATTCTGTAACTCAATTGCTGCATAGATGTTCTGCACATAGCTGTAAATCCCACGCTTGCAATAGTCACATAACAAGCCACATGACTTGCAGAAACTAGGGTCATTAATCAGGTTTCTTATAACCCGTTCTCCATAATCACCGCTATAAACAAACAAGAGATTCAACATACCGCACAAAACTGTCCTTTAAGCCTGAATTTTTCATCGCGAGTATAATTACTGTATGTCCAAGCGTCAGATATAAGTTTATAACTATAGTTATATAGAACAGCTTACCGAGGCTTTCAGAAAAGATAACGATCATTCATTTGACCCTAAGAACGTCTTGGCACGCCTACTCTGAATCTCAGCAGAACCCTCGAGCCAGATATAGTTTCGATCCGACTGGAAAATCTTTTCTTGGTTCTCCCCCTATCGTTACTCGGTTGAGAGCGTGAAAAGAAAGAAAGTAGTCATAATGGGCGCTGCTGGACGCGATTAGCCGTTTCAGGCTCGCGAATTCCATAACTTCAACATGCACTTCAAGGAAAATTCTGAATACGATGTAGTGGCCTTTACCGTTGCGCAAATTCCAGGCATTGCTGGAAGGAAATATCCTCCTAAACTAGCTGGTTCCAACTACCCTCACGGAATCCCGATCTACGACGAAGAAGAACTGCCGAATCTAATGGCTAAGTACGATGTGGATGAAGTCGTTTTCGCCTATAGCGATGTCTCTCACGAACATGTTATGCATAATGCTTCCTTGGCTTTGGCATGTGGCTCGGACTTCAGGTTAATGGGCTTGAAAAGCACCATGTTGAAATCTAGAAAACCAGTCATAGCAGTGTGCGCAGTCAGAACTGGCGCTGGCAAAAGCCCTGTCACGAGAAAGGTTTGCGAAATTCTGAAGAAAAGGGGCCGTAGGGTTGTTGCTATTAGGCACCCTATGCCCTACTGCGATTTCGAAAAGGAACTATGCCAAAGATTAGCTTCCTATGAGGATTTGGAGGGGTTTGGATGCACTATTGAAGAAAGGGAGGAGTTTGAGCCATTAATTGAGAGGGGCATCGTGGTCTACGACGGAATTGATTATAAAATGGTTTTGAGGGAGGCTGAAAAGGAGGCTGACGTAATCGTGTGGGATGGTGGAAACAACGATTTCCCCTTCTTTGAGCCAACATTGCACATAGTGGTTGCGGATGCGCATAGGCCTGGACATGAGTTAACTTACTACCCAGGGGAAACCAATTTGCTAATGGCAGATGTCGTAGTCATAAACAAAATTGATACAGCACCGAAAGAAAACCTAGAAACCATTATGAAAAACATCAAGGCCAAGAACAGCCGCGCACAAATCGTGAAGGCAACTTCCCCAATCACTGTGGATCATCCAGATTTGATTAAGGGAAGGAACGTTTTGGTGGTTGAGGATGGGCCGACGCTCACCCATGGCGGGATGATCTATGGAGCAGGAACCATTGCCGCGGAAAAGTTCGGAGGTCGCCTAGTCGACCCAAGAAGGTTTGCTGTCGGGTCTATCAGCGAGGTCTACCGCAAGTATACGCACCTAGGTTCCTTGCTGCCCGCAGTTGGTTACAGTGGGGATCAGATAAGGGAGTTGGAGGAGACGATTAACGCCGTTGATTGCGATGCAGTTGTCATTGGAACACCGATCGATTTAAGGAGAATAATTAGGGTCAATAAACCGATGGTACGTGTCAAATATGAAATTGAGGAAATTGGTAAACCAGACCTAGAAGAGATCTTGGGGAAATCCAAATTCTAGATCTCAAAATCTTTCCCCTTTGTCTCGGATTCAATGTTTAGGTTTGTCAATCAATCGTTATATGCACTTTACGACCTATCTATGAAGGTCTGTCTAAGAGGGCTAGCCAATGGGGCTTAAGATCAGATGGCTTGGAGTTTCAGGATTTGAAATAGAAACCGAAGGAGGCGTCAAGATTTACATTGATCCATATTTGGATCGCAGAGTCCCGTTCAACCCGCCCCCTATCCTCAGCAAAGACATTAGGAAAGCTGATGTTATTCTCGCCACACATGGGCATTTCGACCACTTTGAGGATGCCCCGAAAATCCTGAGGCAGACAAATGCGAAACTGGTTGCCTCCAAAGATGTCTGCAACTTTGTTGAAAGCAAGCTGGGAATTGCAGAAGATCGACTAATCCCCTTGAGTTATGATGAAACAAAGGTTGTAGACGGTGTTGAAGTGACTGCCACCAAGGCCGAGCATAGGTCTTCGCTAATGGTTCTCCAATGGTTGATGGATGATTTTAAGCTTCAGCCGAAAAGCCGGGAAGAGTTCATAAAGCATTATGAAAAGATTTTTCCGCCTGACCTAATGAGTTTCGCCACTACTGTTCCCGCTGGACCCTTACAGGGATATTTTCTTGTTACAGAGACCGGGTTTAGAATTTGGAACCCGACAGAGACACTGCCCATAGAGGAGCTGAAGACTTATGGCATGAAACTAAGGCCTCAAATAGTCCTAATTCCAGTCATAGGAAAGTGGGAGCAATGGAGCGTTGATATGCTTCAATGGACAAAGCCTAGAATAGCCATGATCCACACTTTCGATAAAATGCTTGATAACCAACTCATAGATACAGATGTCAAATCCTTTCTGCAAGCTATGAAAGATCAGGTTCCTAGCACAGAGGTAATCGTTCCGGTTGCGGGCGAAACTTATTCCTTTGACCTATCTTGGAAAAGGCTTTGAAAATTTGGAGGGCTAGACGCTCAGATGTCTACTCTGCCTGTTGAGGTTAGGACTCATTCTGCTCTTCATGTTTTAAAGGGTGCTGTTAGGAAGGTTTTGGGTGCTAAGTGGACTGCTGGCGTATATGTAGCGGGAAACCATGGAAGGTTAACGGTTCAGTTTGACAGAAAGCCAACAGATGAGGAGATTAGAAGGATTGAAGAGCTATCCAACTCGAAAATCAAGGAGAATGTCGTCGTGAACGTTTACGCCATGCCTAGAGGCGATGCTGAGGCTAAGTACGGAGATGAAATATACGACTTATTTCCATTGCCAGCGCATATCAGCGAACTAAGCATCCTAGTCATAGAAGGGTGGAACATTAACGCATGCAACAAGCCTCATGTGGAAAGAACAGGAGAAATTGGCAGCATAAAGATAGAAAAAGCAAGGTTTAGGCCTGCAAAGAACCTCCTAGAAATATCCTTTGACGTATTGTAAGCCTTGGCAATTCTCTTCAAAAATATCTGTAAATTGTTCTCAAGGCGTCTAAGCCAGATAACAAGAAAAACATTCCTAACGCAGCTATGAATACGCCGCAACTTGCAACAACAAGCCGATAGATTCCGGGGCTCATGATTCTCCTCCCTTTGGCGACTGATAGCGAAACGAGACTATACCACCCTAAATCACAGCCCCAATGCCCCACGATAAAAGCTACAATCCCGACCCAGCCGATTTTCAAAGCTTCGG
>CAZAQQ010000035.1:7518-10817 GCA_964487485.1 uncultured Candidatus Bathyarchaeia archaeon
ACTATGGCGTGACCTAGTATGACTAATGGCCCAACCCATGCTCCTTTCTTAGCTGATTCAGATATTGTAATGCCTAGGACAGGCCCTGGCATGACGGCTCCGGAGAGTGTTACCATGAATGTTGTTGCTGCAAGCGTTAAGGCGGAAACAAAATCCACTTGACAAAGGCCTCTATCAGAATTCTAATAATCTAGGCAAGCAAAAACCCATAACTTAGCCTCGTCAAAGGAATGCGTCAAGAAGTTCCTATTGGAAGTTTCTAACTTCTGATCCACACCTTTTAATCAATGGTGCTCAAAGCTTTACTCAACTCATGTAGCAAGACCGTAGGGGTTTCCGTATTTCCCAATATTCTCAGCAGCATCGAGCAGACCTGGCATAACTAGCCCCTTACTGATGAGTTGAGCTCTAAGCTTCGCTACTATGGAGGCTGTGTCAATTTCCATGGGACAGTGGCTCTTGCATCTGCCGCATAAGGTGCATGAATAGGCCATTGGCGCCGCCTTCTCAAAGCCCCCGGAGACTAAGGCAGTCCATATGATTCCTATGCCGCCTAGATATCTATGCCCGAAGCTTCCGGCTGTAATTGAAAATATGGGGCATTCATATAGGCAGGAGCCGCACTTTGTGCAGAAAAGGGCTTCTCGGTAAACAGGATCCTTAGCCATTTCCGTTCTATTATTGTCTAGGAAGATTACATGGAGTTCACGCGGTCCGTGGGCTCCAAAGGTTGTGGTTTTTTCAATATCCCCTGTTTTGCTCGGGCTTGATATCAAGGAGACGTAGGAAGGAACCTTATAATTCGCATAGCGCCATGTAACCTCCGATACAAGCATGGCATCAGATAAAGTTGGCACAACTTTCTCAAAGCCTATGAGGGCGATGTGTACTGGTGGAGCATTTGTGACGAACCGTGCGTTGCCTTCGTTCTCTATTATGAAGATCGTTCCTGTCTCCGCTGCAACAAGGTTGGCTCCGCTCATTCCTATGTTCGCTTTAAAGTAAAATTCGCGAAGCAGCTCCCTCGCTGTCTCCACCAAAAGCGGTATATTTGGCTCCAAACTTCTACCCTTAAGTTTTGAAAATAGTTCTGCAACCCTCTCCTTAGGAACATGTACTGCCGGTGCCAACAAGTGCATAGGCTTTTCCTTCAACTGTTGGACGATGAATTCCCCTAAGTCGGTTTCCACTACCCTGTTGCCTCTGCTCTCCAAATGTTCGTTTAAGGCAATCTCCTCGGATGTGATCGATTTCGATTTCACAACTAGCTTTCCAGAGCCGACAATTTCGTCCAGAACCCTCAACGCTTCATGTTCGTTTCTAGCGATGTAGCATCGACCCTTCATATCTTCAATGGAGTCCTTAGCCTGCTTCACCAGCTCCTCCATCCGATCTATGGACTGTTCTTTCACCTTCCTAGCCAATTTCCTCTTATCCAACGTTTGGGGGAATTTGCTGAACGTTTCATCCACATTCTTACGGAAAGCAGCTATGGCTCTACGCATAGCTATCCTAATGGTCTCGTTGCCGCAAGCCTCAAGCAACTTCCTTGAATATTCGTCATATTCATCTTCAATGTTCAAAGCTGTCACCTACCTTAAAGCCAACTCAACCATTTGCGAGAGATTGTAAACTTTGACTGGCAATTCGTTCCTATTCACATTGCTACAGAAATTAGTGTAACAGGCAGGGCATGTGCTTACTAAAGCATCAACCTTCAAGGGTAATATTTCATTCTTCAACTTCTCCGCTGTAACCTCTTGAGCCACATCTGTATAAAGCGCCCAAACACCCCCTCCTCCACCGCAGCATGTGGCCTCTGCCCTGTTAAGCTCAGCTTCCACAAGCTCTAAGCCAGGTATGGCTTTCAATACTTTCCTAGGCTCCTCGTAAACTCCGCAGTGTCTACCTAGTTCACAGGGATCATGATATGCCACTCTGAGCTTCAACTCCTTGAGCTTCAGCTTCTTCCTTTGAATAAGCCTATCCATCAATTGGGAGGAATGCAAGACACTGAAAGGAACTTTCCTGTTCAGAGAAGATGGGAAAAGCCTAGAAAACGCACGATAGCAACCAGCGCAATCCGTCACTATGCTCTTGCAACCCTTTTTGCTTATTTTTCGAATGACTTTAAGCGCATTCTTCCTGCCTTCATCTTCAAAACCTGTTAGAAAAAGCAGCGCTCCGCAACAACCTTCCTTCTCGCCTAGAGTTTGAAACTTTAAGCCAGCTCTCTTAAGAGTGTGTTCCGTTGCCTTAGCAACCTCAGGGTATTTGAGGCGGTAGGCGCATCCAGCCCAATAGATGTAGTCATTTTTCGCAACCATCTAGAAACACCTATCCCTGCCCACGCCGAGAAGTAGACTATCGTTTTTCAAACTAAAGATGTTAGCTCTCAGACGCCTCATTCGTCCCTTTATCAAATATATGCGCCCTCACTAATAAAACACGCGTTATTTATTCTGACGCGACGGTAATACCATGGATACTCCCTGCGATTTTGTTATTCACATGCATCTACGAATTCCTGATACCCCTAGCGTCTTGCCAGAGATAACCGAAATAGTTTCTAGCAAAGTTAGCAAGCCCTATGTGATCCGACCAAATAGCGAGAAAGGTTCTTTCCTTAGCTTCGTCTCCAAGCAGAATCATAACCTCTTTCGCATCTGAAACTATTCCTCCCCCGAACATTTGGTCTCGAATTCCAACCTCCGCAACCTTGCTCAAGCTTTTCACGACTTCCGGCCCAACTTCCCTCGTAATCATGACAGTTATCTTCACCCCAGCTTGGCTAAGATTCAGCAAAGTTGGATAGACAATTTCCAAGACAGTTTTCTCAAGCCTTGGAATAGCTACAAGTAGTTCTTTCTGGGATTTGCTAATGGTTTCACGAATCTTAGCCAGAACATTGAACTCACCCCGAACAATCCAAATGTCAGGCCTTTCCCGCCTGTCCTCTCGCTCATATAGGGGCTGCAATTCGCTTAGCACTTGCATCTCATTGCTCTTCAGCTCGCTCTCTATCCGCAATTTAGTGCTTTCTAATGCTTCCGAAGGCGGTTTGGGGTAGTACTTACTGGGCCTAACATGCTCCGCCTCAATCCACCCTTTCTTTTCTAAGCTGCCAAGCACTTCATAGATTTTTGAGTACGGAACACCGCTACTTGCGCTGATTTTGTTAGCGGTCATGGCGCCATGTTCGAGAAGTGAAGTATAAGCCCTTACCTCATAGTCCGTTAACCCGAGCTGTTGTAGCGACTTCCTCGTCTTCTCGGTTACAGGCATCTTGCCTCACACAA
>CAZAQQ010000036.1:0-10784 GCA_964487485.1 uncultured Candidatus Bathyarchaeia archaeon
CTGCAGTAGGTACTCTGGGCCAGATGAACGCATTCTAGACTTAGCCGAATTGGCGTGATACGTTCTGGGTGGAAGATGGCTCTAGTACACTCCCTAGACGAAGGGGTGTGGGCAGTTGCCTTCGCTTACTGAGGAGAAGAAAGTAGTTAAGGTTGCGAAATGCCCTGAATGTGGTAGTGGCAACCTCGTTGAGGACTACGACCTAGGTGAAATCATATGTCAGGGTTGTGGCTTAGTGTTAAGTGAGCATGCAATGGATCGTGGTCCTGAATGGAGGGCATTCACGAAAGAGGAGAAGGATGAGAGGGGCAGGGTAGGCATACCTATTTCCTACTCGATTCACGATAAGGGGTTATCCACAGTCATAGATCGGGTAAATCGAGATGCCTATGGAAGGCAACTTCCGCTTTCCACCAGACTGGAAATGCTGAAGTTGAGAAAATGGCAAATAAGAACGAGAGTGCATTCTTCAGTAGATAGAAACCTTGCTCAAGCCATGGCTGAGCTGGATAGGCTAACAGACAGGCTTCACATACCTGCACCAGTGAAGGAGAGAGCTGCTGTAATATACAGGAAAGCCCTAGATAGCGGTCTAGTACGAGGGCGATCCATAGCAGCCATAGCTGCAGCCGCTCTATACGCTGCATGTAGAGCGACTGAGACTCCGAGAACTCTGAAGGAAGTAGCTTCAGCCAGCAGAATTAGGAAGAAAGATGTTGCTAGATGCTATAGACTTTTGATACGGGAGCTTGACATGAAGATGCCTGTGGAAGACCCCATTAGATGTGTATCCAAGATCGCGTCCAAAGTTGGAATAACTATGAAGACGCAACGCAGGGCAATCGATGTTCTGGAGGAAGCCCAAAGAAAAGGAATGGTGGCTGGAAAGGATCCAATGGGATTAGCTGCAGCTGCCCTTTACGTAGCCTGCGTCCTCGAGCAGGAGAAGAAAACACAGAAGGAAATAGCAGAAGTAGCAAAGGTAACGGAAGTCACTGTCCGCAATAGGTATAAGGGCATAAAGGAAACTTTGAACCTAGATATTTGAGACCCTTCAGGGAGGTCAACTGTATCTAGGGGGGATTCCTTTTCTCGTCTCCTACCTTTCTGCATGATCTCCCTGTCTATCTTCGACAGCGCTACTACTAGCAACTATCCTTTTTCTAGCTCCAGAACCAAGTATCCTGTGTATCCACACTCTTCGCATACATGACGCGTGGGTAGAAACCAACCGTCGAGGGAGCTAGATCTACGCATCAGCCCACTTCCACATACAGGGCAAAAAGCTGGTGCAGGTTTTCCGCGTTTGATGATCTTAGACAACTCGAAGAGAATGCTCATCCTTGCGACCTCAATTCTTTACAGTACCGTTAAGTTGTAAGCTAGTGAACTTCGATTCTTGCTTCTGGGAACCCTAGTTGCACGAGTAGGTTTTTCATTCTGTTTCTATGATCTCCTTGAAGGATTATAGAATCGTTCTTCGCTGTTCCACCACATGCACATAGGGCTTTCAATTTTCTGGCTAAGTCGCTCAAGTTGACACTCTTGTTATCTATGCCTTCAATGACTGTGACGGCTCTGCCCCATTTCCTAGTTTCTAACCGAACCTTGACCAACTGTTGCTCGAGACTTATCGTGCCACAAACGCAGATATCCTTAGGTAAACCGCAGACTTGGCATATCTCAGCCATGTTCTTAAGCTTCAACCTCCATGCTGCGTGGGCTATTATCTCCCGGCAAACCTTGCAGGAAGCAGCTTATTTCGCGCCTTTGTGCGTTGCCAACCGAGGATTTTAGCCTTGTCGTGCGCTGGTTCCTGATGGTGGTTAGGAGAAGTAAAGTCTTCTCTTCCGGTTGAACCATCCTAGATTTCTTAGGCTCCTTATAGTCTTAAGCGATATTAACTCTGGTCTTACTATTTAAGACTACTTGTTTCCTAACGCTGTTGAATCTTCATATATTCTTATCAGCCTGTCAGTGACTTTGCCGAGTTCGTGATTCTGAACGACCCATTCGCGGCCCTTCTTTCCAATCTCGGCTCTCAGAACCTTGTCTTCGATCAAATTCTTGACTTGTTCGACTATGTCCGCCTCAGACCTAGCAGAAAGTACAGGAGCGCTTGCATAGTATTCAGGGAACCTCCTATCTACCACTACTGCCCTCTCGCACGCAAGAGCCTCAAGCGTAACTAGGCTAAAGTGGCCCAATCCAAATTGGCTTAGAATAATGTCGGAAGCATTATAGTAGTTTGGCATTTCAACATACCTTATCTCGGGCAAAAACAGGATGTCGTTCCTGATCTTTAACTTTCCAACTAACTCATGCGTTTGAACGCGGTTCGGTCCCGAGTCTACCAAGACTAGCCGAACTTTAAATTGCTTTCGCAGTTTTTCATACGCTGACACGACCAAGTCGGTGCCTTTGGTTTTCCAATCAAGAATTGAAGGGTGGAATAACACGTAGTCGTAACCGTTATGCAGATCGATATTACTCGGGAGAGCTTTGAAGAAGCCTGTGTCGATGGGGTTAGGGAGATAAATAGCGTCTGACACAAAGTGTTTTGCATCATCCAGTAAGTCAGGGGTAGACACCAGAACCCTCTCAGCTTTTCTAAGGGCGTACCTGACCAGATATCTCCACTTTATCGACTTCCCAGATTGCCTTATATCGGTTCCGTGGCAATGCGCTATGAAACGCCTGCCGAGCAAGGCACAAGCGACAACTGGGCTCAGTGAGTAGTGTGCGTGATAAAGGTCAAACTCTCCGTGCTTTCCAAGGTCTTTGATCAGGCCGAATGTCCCAGAAGCTTCCGTACGGATGATGAAATCCCCTCCAACCATGTCTGAGAGCGATGTCTTGTGCGGTTCTGCCAATCTTGGTACGAGCAGCGAGGCCTGTATACCGCAGCGCCGCAATTCTCTGCAAAGCAGGTATCCTACGTTAGCAATATCCCAGACGTGAAGTACTTTGAAACCTTTCATCTTAGTGTACCTGCATCTCAGAAGCTTGCCGAAGGAATACTTTTGGCCTTAGAACCTAGTCTTCAACATTCTAACTATCTTCTCTGATGCTTTGCCGTCACCGAAGGGGTTTGGTAGCTTCCTAAGCTTGGCGTGTTTATCCTTGAGGATTTTTCGCGCTTCCCTCGTTATTTTTGAAGGCTCTACTCCAACCAGTTTGTTTGCTTTTAGCCTAACCGTTTCTATCCACTCCGTTTTCTCGCGAAGCGTTATGCAGGGCACACCAAGAAGAAAAGCTTCCTTCTGAATTCCTCCGGAGTCTGTCAAAACGAGTTTCGATTCTTTCATCAGCTTTAGCATATCCAAGTAATTCAGAGGCATCGTAGTTTTCATATGCGCAGTATGCTTCAATGTTTGTTCTAGACCTGCCTCCTTCAGTCTGTCTCTCGTCCTAGGATGGACTGGAAACACTATCGGCACTTCGTTAAGCTCAACTAGAGCTTGAACTACTTGCCTGAGTTTTCGAGGATCCTCAACGTTTTCAACCCTGTGTAACGTAAGTACTGCGTAGGTTTTTGGCTCAACATCAATCTTCCCAAGTATGTCAGACTTCTCTACGGCAGACATGTTTTGGCGTAGAATGTCGACCATTGTGTCTCCGGTCAAGAATATGCTTTTTTTCTGAAAACCTTCCCTAACTAGATTGAAAACAGCCGTCTTTGTTGGCGCAAAGAGCCTTTGTGAACAGCGATCTGCGATAATTCTGTTAATTTCCTCTGGCATACTCAAGTCATACGACCTTAAACCGGCCTCCACATGCGCTACCGGTATTCTTAGCTTCACCGCTGCGAGAGCCCCGGCAAGTGCTGTGTTAGCGTCGCCGAAAACTAATGCCAAATCTGGACTTAGCTGGGCAGCAACTTTCTCTATTTCCATAATCATCATTCCTGTCTGCCACCCATGAGAGCCGCCTCCTATGCCCAAACTCTTGAGAGGATCGGGTAGCCTAAAATTTTCAAAGAAAGCTTTCGACATCTCGTAGTCGTAATGCTGTCCAGTGTGAATAAGCTGCATTTCTATCTCTCTGTCTTCCATCAAAGCGTGAATGACGGGCGCCGCCTTGATTATTTGAGGCCTCACACCCACAATGGGCATGACTTTCATTTGGCTATCTCCAGCACTATCTGAGCTGCTTTCAGGGATCCCTTGATTATTGGGGCGGGTGTCATCCTTTTGGCTCGTTCAACCGCTTTCCTTAGGTTTTGAGGCGTCAACTCTTCAAAAGGCAAGAATATTCCATATCCCCTTTCCTCTATCGCCTTGCATATTATGAGTTGCTCGGACTCATCGACAGTTTTCCTCAATTTCCACCACAACGGATTTGGCACGACGACGACTGGAACCCTGTAGTTTACAGCTTCCCAAACAGTATAGCCTAAGTGCGAGATACACACATCGGCCTTCTCAAGGATCTCATCTAACCCAATAAATTTCCCTACTTTCCATCCCTTTTCCCTAAAGGGCTCTGAATCTAGATTCCCCATAGTAGCTACGACATCTTTGAAGTCAGCTTCCAGAGCCACTTTCATCAATTCTGGGAAATCTTTACTGCCGCCAGTAATCAAGATTCCACCGTCGCGAGACGAAGGTCTAGCCTCAGGCACAAGTAGCCCCACAAAAACACCCTTCCCGCCATGAAATTTCTCCTGTTCAGGCCATTGCAGCAATGTCACCTCAGCCAAATAATCCAAGTATCTAGAGGTCTTGCTAGTAGAGAAGATTCGAATGGAATCGTCAGTGTTCACAATCTTTGAACCAAGGACTTTCCCTACTATACAAATGGGAATGGCGAGGTTCGTGCCCGTTGACACTATGATCTTCGGCCGAATCTTCAGCCAAGCTAGCGCAGACTGTAGGGTACACCAAACAAACCTAAATGCGAACACATGGAGCGGCGTCGAGGGATCTCTAGGCTTGTGAACTTTGTAGACTTCCCCGTATGGGCGAAGTCTCGCTTGCGAGAGGCTGTCCTGTCTATCTGCTAGGAAGAACAGTTTGGCTTTCCCAAAGAGTTGTCTTGCGACTGAGACAGCATATCCGCTGTGTCCCCCACCGCCGGCTGTGATCAATATTTTCGGTTTCGTCTCCCCGTCGGTCCCTGCCAAGTTTGCGTAGGCTTCCAAGAGTTTTTCTTCTGAATGTTTCCATGAGAGATCCTCCATTCTCTTCACTTTGGGCGGATTCTCCAAAGCGCTCGTTATCACCTTTGGAAAGTCTTCTAGGGGGGCAACTATTATCGGCCACTCAGTGCCTCTGAACCCTCCCACTGGGGAGGCGATTACTGGTCTACCTAGATAGAGAGCTTCCGTAACCTTCCATATGGATTCTGGGCAGTAGAAGGGAGAGGATCTCATTTTTTCGCTTCGCGGGGTTACACATATGTCTGCGATCGATATCCAATTAGGGATTTCTGAATGGGGAACTCTCCCGATTACTCGTATGCTATCTTCCAGCCCATTCTCTTCTATGAAAGTTTCAATTGCCTCTTTTTGGGGTCCGTCCCCTACGAACAACAATATGGCGTCTGGAACTCTCTTCACCACATCTTTGAAAAGCTTCGCGAGATCATATGCGCATTCGACTTTCTCGAAGTTGCCTATGAAGAGCACTATGCGCTTTCTGTCGAGCCCCAAGGAACGTTTGAACTCAGATGAATCCACAGTGGGCTTAAAATCCTCCGATGGGTAATTGGGAACAGAAAAAACTTTCTTCGCCCCCCAAGACAACGCCCTCTCAGCTAAAACCCTATTCGCCGCTATAACAATGTCCGCCCTCTTGGTCAGGAAGCGTTCTATGACGCCGCATACTTTGGAGAATGTTTTTGCCCCTCTGATGTCAAATACTTCTTCAGCCCATGGGTTTCTAACATCGTAGATCAACTTCTCTCTTCCAAGGTATTTCCGTGCCACAATGGGCAAGCCTATGATGTCTGGAATGTTGAAAACGTGGAAGATATCCGCGTTCTTAAACAATGCTTGAAGAGCTAGCGAACCATAACGCAATGCAGCTGATAAGGGTCTTGGCCTAAACCTACGCCTGAACCATGGTCTCAAAACTTCCACATCATAGCCAGCTTTCCTCAAACTTGATACTTCTTGCTGGAGCCTAGGCATCTTCTCAGGCTCAGAGGCTACGACACATACCCTCAATTTGATCTTCTCTTCCATAAGAGGCCTAGGAGAACTAGCCACCAATCAACAAGCATTACCGCATTTTCAAGCCCATTATCCTAGCCTTCAAGTACCCATATAGGAAAGATACTCGCTTGACAAAGTATAGGAGAGCTGTGGCGACACCTACCCAACCGTGCCTTCTCCCAAGGACTAAAGCGAGTTTTGCGATGGAGTATGGCAGAAGCGCATACATTAGCCAAGGCTGCGGGTAATCCGGATTCTTATCTAGTATGTAAGCGGTTCCCATGCCGAATTCCACGTTCTGCTTTATCTTAGCCCTGAGGCTCGGCCTATGGTAGTGATAGACTTTCGCCTCATGCCAAAGAACTATCTTTCCCCCAGCCCTCCAAATCCTATGCCCTATCTCCGCATCTTCAGAGTAAGGAAGAGTCGTGTCAAACCCATTGACTTTTTCTAGAACGCTTTTCCTGAAAACCGTGTTGCTTGTATCCGTGCTGTATCTGTTTATTGACCCTTCGCCTTTAATCCTATCATAGTAGTATGAGTATTCAATTCCGCTCATCTTCGCCACCAGATTGTCTTCATTCCACGTGTAAACGCGACCGTACCAAACGTCGGCGTCGGGGTACTTGTCCATGGCCTTAGCAATTTCCACAAACCAGTCGGGGTCGAGATATAGGTCGCTATCAAAGAAACATACTAAATCGTTTCTAGCCTCTCTCCAACCAGCTTCTCTACTTGGCCCTCGGCCTTTAACGTTAGCTACTATTTTTGTTGGAAATTCTCCAACTATTTTAAGAGTTTTGTCTTTGCTTCCGCCATCAACCACTACTACCTCATCAATATCAAAAGCCTTCTTAGCGTTGAAAATGGATTCTAGGCACTTCCTAATGGTACCTTCACAATTGAACGTAAGGACGACTACGCTTAAGTGCCTCATTCTTGTCACCGCGCAAAAGCGTTCACTCACATTTTTTGATCCAGGAGCTCCCTGTTGAACTTGCTCAAACCGAAACCAACGGGGACCAAACCCTTTCTCCTAAGGTTTTCTCTCCAGGTATTGGCAGACTTGCTGCAGGAACTTCTCAGCGGCTTCCACAAGGTCTTCAGCAGCATCCTTTGGGGTTGTGAAGAAAGGCGAACACTCCCCTTTTTCACGGATGTCTTCTGCAATCTTGAGTGTTAGTTCGCGCCTCCCCCTCAACGATACTTTCTCAGGCATCAACCCCCTTCTAACAACTTCCTCACTAAACAACGTGACAGTCCCTTTATGGGTTTTTGGGCTTAAACCCAACCTCAGTAGGGCTGCTCTCGCAGCATGAAACATGCAGTAATAAGCTCTTGAAACCGCATCTTCGTAGAAACCGTTTTCCAACAGAAGTTTGGCAGCTCTCAGTCTTGAGTCTGCCTTTCCAAGGTGCTCTACTTCTTCCTCCATGAATCTAAATCTCCGTAAAGAAGCACACCATCCTCTAGAACACTTTTCTCAAAGGACGCGCCGTTCCTGGCTAAGAAAAGGAATTCTTCGGCATCATAAACATTCAGAGAAAAAGTAACGCGGAAATCAGATTCGACTTCGTACAAAAACTCGTGAAGAATGGCTGTGTGCTCGAAAACATCTCCTTTTTCAATTAGGATCAGCAAGTCAACGTCGCTTTCAACGGTCGCTGAACCCTTTGAAACAGAGCCGTAAAGCATAATGCCTTTTATGTTTCTAAAGTGGCGGGTCAGTAGTTTGGATACAATTTTTGCTAAAGCTACATGGAAGCGGTTAACATCTAGGAGTTCATACCGCAACGCGGTGTCGCCATGGCCACCCCCATGCCTCAGGATCTCTTGACGTAACTCGCCTAGCCGCGTCTTCTTATAGCGATATGTAGGCCTGAGGTTTCTGTACTCCGGGACTTCTTCATGGGTCAGAAATCCCAGACGTTCTAGACGTCTAAGATGCCTCACCAATGTTCCAGCGCTCTTAGTGACATTGGCTTTTCTAGCCCACTTTAGAATTTCATTGAAGCTAACTCCTTCCTCCAAAGGTTTCGGCACCCTTTCATAAAGCGCCGACTCAATTTTTTCTGGATTCATGAGGTGTTCTATACCATAAAGTCCGGAATAGAGATATAAACATATTCAAACAATGGCTCCGCCTAGCCAAGACGTTTTACCGCGTGGAGAAGTCTTGCAAGTTTGGGCATCTGCTTTTTTCAGGAGGGAACTTGCCGCATAAATAAGGATCCCCAAAACAAGTCCCAGATTTGTAAAGAATATACTGGGAATGACTTCGGGGCATCTTAGGCGCACGGCGTCTAGTGTTTGTGTGAACGTATGTGCAAGGATTTTAAATGCGTCCTTTGTGCGATAAAAACCTATTCTACTGCATCCGCGTCCATGCCACAAGGCATGCTTTGTCTCGCCGAAAGGAATAAGCCTATTCGAACTAACTGGCTCATGATAGAACTCAACATCATTCGCTATGAGCCACTTGTAGCCTTTGCCAGTGATGTGCCTCCCAATTAACACATCTTCGCCAGCGTCGACACCTGTGGGGGGAACCCAATCCTTCAGCAGCTCTGTGCGAATGAGTGTACAACACGTGTGAGCGCGATGTCTTCGGCAATCCAACTGAGTGTCGGCCACAAACCTTTGCCTTTCCCTCATTCTCGCTTGAAATCGCGCTCTGTAAATATTGGTGCCGAAGGCTTCAACAGCTCCGACGCCATTTCTTAATCGTGAGGCCAGCTTGGCGTAGAACTTCCCGCTAGGCAAGCAGCTGTCTGAGTCGAGAAACATAAAGGTAGGTGTGGATACCGACTGAACGCCCAGATACCTAGCGTAGGCCAACCCCACTGTCTCTCTTAGGATTTTGGCTTCTGGAAAAATTTGCTTTACTACGCCTAGGGTATTATCCTCAGAAGCCCCATCCACTATTATCAGCGCTCTTGTTGGTACATCGGAATTCTTCAGTGAATTTAGACATCTGTCAACGGTTTTTTCACTGTTACGTGTTACAACAACTACGTCGATCGGACCCATTTCACTTCTAACAGCAAAAGCGCTGCTAAGGCTTTCCACCATCAACTACTGATTTGCTGATATTTCCACCTTCCTTGGATGTCGACTAAGATCTGGAGAAATATCGCATCATCGATTTGCATTGAAGGATATTGAGTGAAAATAATCACCTTGGAGACAGCAAATTCAGGGCACTATCCCAAAGATCTTTATCATTAGGCGACGTAAATACTCCTCTATGAAGTAAGTTAATCCCTCGATTACTCCGAGGATCCTATTTTTCTTTGGAGGATGCCGTAGCAAGTCGGCAATGATCCTTTCTAAGACTTCGCCGTGCTTATCCCATGAGTATTTTGTGACGGCTGAGACTCTGGCATTTACTCCAAGTCTGTGCGCTAGATCCTTATTGTCGATTAGTTGGATTATGGCTTCTGCCAGTGCCTTTGGATCCCCAGGTTTGGCGAGGAGACCGTCCCAACCATCCCTCAACACTTTCCCTATGTTGCCAGTTTCAGTAGCTACAATTGGTTTACCAGCCGCCATATACTCGAATAGTTTGATTGGAGTGTAGAAAAACCCAAATCTCTTTGTCACAGGGTGTTTACTTGGATCATATGGCGCCACGGCAACGTCTGCAGCCGCCAAGAAAAATGGGACTTCCTCATAGGGCACATTTCCCGTGAAGACAAATTTGTCTATCACGCCTTTTTCTCTAGCGAGCATAACAACCTCTCGGAGAAGAGCCCCGCTGCCGACGCAGAGGAAACGCGTTTCGGGGTGGATCTCCAAGATTTTCGTGCTGGCTTCGACTAGGGTGGAGAGGCCGTGCCAAGGGTAGAAAGCTCCGACATAGATTACGATTGGGCAATCCTCTGGCAAGCGGTATTTTCGCCTGATATCTGAGCCATGCAGATCTGGCCGGAAGAGTTCGACATTCCCGGCCCAAGTGACAATTTGGAATTTGTTTGTCCATGCTTTTTCGCCAGCCTTTTCTCCCCTTGCGTTCACTCTCAAAATCGCACTACTTGTTGAGATTATTCTGTCAGCCCATTTCAATGATACACGACTCCAGAGGGGGTCATTGACCTCTAGTACAAAAGGAAGACCCAACAACAACGCCATGAAAGTGGCGACGAAATCCGTTGCAGACGCTCTCGCATATACGGCATCGTAGCGCTTTCTTCCCATATGAACGAGCCTTGCTGCTATATAGAAATTTCTACAGACTGTTAGGGGACCCTTAAGAAAATGGGGGAAGACTAGGTTTATGGAGTTGACGCCTTCGCCCACTTCGTACTTCCTCTCTTCCCTTGCAATAGACACTATAGTCACTTCGTAGCCCCGTTTGGAGAGCTGTCGGAAAACTTCGAGGACATGCGTCGGACCGCCGTGTCCGGTCTTGCCCTTTACGTCCATTGTGCCTATGTAGTAGCAGATCCTCTGGGTTCCCCGTTCCGACAAACTTCATCGCCTCATATTGCAAGAGACCTTTTTTATTCTTTTTAAAACTTTCATGTGGCATTAGCTCTGATAGAGGAGAATCTTGGGCCAGACGTACATTAACGTTGCTTGTACAGTAGATGCGAATTTAGGCTAGTTGCTTGCGGCGTTGACTAGT
>CAZAQQ010000037.1:0-5355 GCA_964487485.1 uncultured Candidatus Bathyarchaeia archaeon
ACAAATAAATGTCTGTGGACCCAAAAGGCGAGTATTCAGTGCCTAATCAATTATCGAGAGATCCGTACGCGAAGTCACCCTAGGGGGACGCAACCATCCTCATCGATGTGGATCTAAGTGGAAAAGTCGTCCTAGTCTTCGGTGGTGGCAAAGTTGCTGAAAGAAAGGCTATGAAGTTCGCCGAGGCAAATGCGAAAATTATTGTCGCCAGTAAGGAATTCACTGAGGATCTGAAGCGTTTGCGTGAACTGGGAAAAGCTAACCTTGTGGAAGCCGACATTAAAACTACCCCTTCCTTAGTCGAGTCATTAATTTCAAAGTCGAATTATGTCATAGCCGCAACAGATGATTCGGAACTAAACGGAGAGATTGCCAAAATGGCGCGGAAGTTTGGCATTCTCGCGTGCGCAGTTGATAACCCATCAGTTAGCGACTTTGCTATGCCAGCTACTGCTAGGATTGGAGATATTCAAATCGCCGTATCTACTGGAGGCAAAAGTCCTGCGATGGCAAGGTTATTGCGAAAAAGGCTTGAAGAAATCATTACACCGGAGGACGCCCTCCAAGTAAGACTTCAAAGCTACGCTCGAAAGCTTCCAGAGCTCAGTAGGATGGATAAGATTTCTAGGAAAGATATTCTCCATCATATAATCCAGAATCAGGAGGTTAAACGCTTACTAAAAGAAGGCATGTTTGAAGAGGCGAAGATTGTTGCTAGGCGAATTATCAAAGATCGTTGATAGTACTGATGACGAAAAGATCAGCAGGATTGTTAATTTACGCTTCACCCATAAGAAAGCTCCCTTAAATGTATTGGAAGCTACCACGTTTAAGGATGTGCGAAAAGTCCTTGGTGAAATGCTTGAGCTCGGTTACGCCGAGGAATGCGCGGTAATACAGACCTGCAATCGAGTTGAAATCTACGGAGTTGCCTCAGATCGAGATCAACCAAATAAACTGAAAATTGCTGAATATTGGCAAGGTAAAGCAAGATTTGATCCCGGGAAATTCTATGATTATCTCGAAAAGTCTGTGGGCTGGGATGCCTTAACACATCTCTTCAGGTTGACATCAGGACTTGAGTCGATGGTGGTGGGCGAGGATCAAATCCTCGGCCAAGTTCGAGATGCCTACGATGAAGCCAGAACATGCTGTGCAATCGGCCCCCTTCTAAGCACTATTTTTGAGAGAGCCATTAGGATCGGGAAAGAGATTCGAGCCAAAACCCTGATCAATAAGGGGGCTGTCTCAATAGGGTCATCTGCTGTAGATCTCCTAGAAGAAGAGTTTGGGAACCTAGAAAACAAGAAAATCATCATAGTTGGGGCTGGTGAAACAGCTGCTCTCGTTGGTAAGGCGCTGGCTAGCAAAAGGCAACCTGTTATTTTCGTAGCTAATAGAACCTATGAAAGAGGTGTTAGACTCGCGAAAATTCTGGGCGGACAGGCTATTCGATTCGATAAGACAAGGGAATTCTTGAGCGATGTAGATGTGGCTGTTGTCGCAACAGCGGCGCCCCACACCCTCTTTACAAGAGAATCTCTGGAGAAGGTTTTGCAGAATCGGAGTGAAAGGAAGTTGATCATTATGGATTTGTCTCAGCCTAGGAATGTTAATGAAAGCGTAAGGGAGCTCCCGAACGTAGAACTCCGCAGTATTGACGATCTAAGGGGGGTTGCTCAAAGGAACCTTGAGACACGTCTCAAGGAAGTTGAGAAGGCTGAGGAGATAGTTAAGAGAGAAGTCAAGCGCTTAGGCTTGTTCTTGAAATGTGAGGATGTGGAACCTCTAGTCTCCGGCATATACAGTAGGGCTGAGGAAATTAGGCGCAGGGAATTAGGCAGAGCATTGAAGATTGTTGGGAGAATAAAGGTTTCTCAACGAAGAGCTATTGAAGATTTGACCCGCTCCCTAGTTGAAAAAATCTTGCACCATCCCGTACTAAATTTAAGGAAAGCTGCTATGAACGGAAGGCATGAGGCTATTACAATAGCCCAAGAACTGTTCAATGTTAAATCAACCAAGAAAGAGGAGACAGCTTAATGTTCCCCAAGGTTCGAATGAGAAGACTTAGGAGAACCTCCAAGATCAGAGAAGTTGTGAAAGAAACTGTCTTGACGAAAAACGATCTTATTTACCCAATATTTGTCAAGGAGGGCATTAAGAACTCTGAGCTAATAGACGCCATGCCAGGGCAACTTAGGTTTTCTCTAAGCAATGTTGTGAAAGAAGCTGAAGAGATTGCTTCGCTAGGTATTCCAGCAATAATTCTCTTCGGTATCCCTGAGAACAAAGATGATGAAGCTTCCTCAGCCTACGACAGAGATGGCATTGTTCAGCAAGCTGTTAGAAGCATAAAGGAGTGGTTGGGAAGCAACCTCCTAGTCATGACGGATGTCTGCCTATGCCAATACACGAGCCATGGCCACTGCGGAATTATTCAAGGAAACGAAATCTTAAACGATCCAACCCTCAAAATTTTGAGCAAAGTAGCGGTTAGCCATGCTGAAGCAGGCGCTGATGTTGTGGCCCCTTCAGCCATGATAGATGGACAAGTTCAAGCGATAAGAAATGCTTTAGATGAAGCTGGTTTTGCAGATATAGCCATCATGGCTTATTCGGCTAAGCATGCCTCCTGCTTCTATGGGCCTTTCAGAGACGCAGTCTATTCCACTCCTTCATTCGGCGATAGAAGAAGCTACCAAATGGACTATTCTAATCCAAACGAAGCCATGCGTGAAGTTCAATTGGACATAAATGAAGGAGCGGATATTGTGATGATTAAACCAGCGCTCGCGTACCTAGATTTGATCTACCGCGTAAAGAAAGAGTTCAAACTGCCCGTAGCAGCTTACAATGTGAGCGGAGAATACTCTATGATCAAGGCATGTGCTGAGAGAGGCTTCATTGATGAAAAGGCCGCAGTACTCGAAGTCTTGACCGCTATGAAGAGGGCTGGCGCTGACATGATATTAACATATTTTGCTAAAGATGTTGCTAGGTGGATAAGCGAAAAGTGAGTGGGCCAAGATCGCAGGATCTGTACGATAAGGCGAAGAAACTTTTGCCAGGCGGCGTCAATAGCCCTGTTAGAGCTTTCGATCCATACCCATTTTTCACATCTTATGCAAAGGACTCGAGGATCTATGATGTTGATGGAAATACCTACATCGACTATTGCATGGCTTATGGGCCTCTCCTTCTAGGCCATGCTCACCCTGAAGTCGTAGAAGCCGTTAGACAACAGTTGGATAAAGGGACAATGTATGGAACACCGTCAGAAGCCGAAGTTGAATTGGCGGAACTCTTGACGAAAATCGTCCCGTGCCTAGAAATGGTTAGACTTGTGAATTCAGGTACAGAAGCGACAATGCACGCAATTAGGGTGGCAAGGGGGTATACAGGAAGAAACAAAGTCGTAAAGTTTGAGGGGTGCTACCATGGCGCACATGACTATGTATTGGTTAAAGCGGGCTCAGGCGCAGCTACTCACGGAGCGCCTACTTCATTGGGAATTCCACAAGAAACCTCGAAAAATACAGTGGTATTGCCTTTCAATGATGTGGAGTCGCTTGATAAGGCTGTGGCCCAAAACAAGGATGAAATTGCAGCCGTTATAGTTGAACCTGTTATCGGAAACTCTGGCTTAATTCTTCCCAAAGACGGATATCTCCAAGCGATACGAAAGATAACCAAGGAGCACGGAATAGTCCTGATTTTTGATGAGGTGATAACAGGATTTAGGCTTGCTTTAGGCGGAGCGCAAGAGTACTTCAACATTATTCCAGAAATCGCAACGCTTGGCAAGATTATGGGCGGAGGTTTTCCCATAGCTGCTTTCGGTGGCAAAAAAGAAATAATGGAGCTTTTGTCTCCGCTGGGGAAAGTCTACCAAGCCGGAACTTTCAGCGGGAACCCCGTTTCCGTGACAGCAGGACTAACTGTTCTAGAAATTCTCACTCGCGAACGTAATGCCTTATACAAACGACTTGAATTGATGTGCAATAGAATTAGGAATGGCCTGCGGGATATTGTTGAGGATGCAAAAATCCCCGCGCAAGTGAGCGGTTTGGCATCCATGTTTCAAATCTTCTTCACAGATAGGCTGATTTTGAACTACGAAGCTGCACAGACCTCAGATAAAGCCAAATTCATGCGTTATCAGCAACAACTTATGAAGCGGGGAGTTTTTGTTCCACCTTCTCAATTCGAAACCTGTTTTCTATCCACAGCCCACACAGATGAAGACTTAGGCAAAACCTTGGAAGCGATGGATCCAGCGATAAGGTCACTTTAGTGCGAATTTGAATGAAAATAGTCGTTGGAACCCGGGCAAGCAGATTATCGCTAGTACAGACAGAGTCCGTAGTCCAAGAGTTAAAGAAGATTTTTCCAAATCTAGAAGTCGAAACTAAAACAATCAAGACAGTAGGCGATCGGCTAACAAAAAAGCCACTGTACCTTTTCAGAGAAAAGGGAATATTTGAAAGGGCAGTAGATGAGGCGGTTGTTAGGAAAGAGGTTGACTTCGCAGTTCATAGCATGAAGGACGTACCGACTATCCCACCTCCTAAAACAGCAATAGTAGCTGTACCTAAACGGGGATCGCCTAGCGATATCCTTGTCTCGTTAGAAAATATGAGGCTGAAAGATATGCCGAGCCAATCATTAGTCGGAACCAGTAGCCCAAGACGAGAAGCGCAGCTTCGCCATGTTAGACCCGATTTGGAAGTCAAACCTATTCGAGGGAACGTAGATACAAGGGTTAGGAAACTTAGGCGGGGAGAATACGACGCAATAATCTTAGCGGAAATAGGATTACAAAGGTTAAAAATGCAAGAATTCACTTCAGAGCGCCTATCACTTGAAGAATTTACACCTGCTCCAGGTCAGGGGGCACTAGCTGTGGTTGCTAGGGAGGATGATGAAAAAATTATTGAAGTCTTGAAGCATGTGAACCATCAACCCTCCATGGCAGAGGCTCTCGCAGAAAGAGCATTCATACGGAAAATTGGAGGCGGATGCAAAGTCCCAATAGGTGCTATTGCACGAGCGCGTGGTGGATACCTATCACTACATGTTTCCGCCTTCTCGCCGGATGGAAAGACTAAGCTGAAGGTTCCTCAAACCGGACGAGTTGAGCTGCCAGAGGAGCTTGGGGTCAAAGCAGCTCAAGAAATGTTGAAGTTGGGGGCTCAGCGTCTTATTCAAAATTGGAGAGGCTTCTATGAAGATTGGTAAGGTCTATCTCGTAGGCGCAGGACCAAGCAACCCAGAGCTTTTGACTCTCAAGGCATTGAAGGTCCTGAAGAAGGCGGATGTCGTCGTCTATGATCGGCTTGTCAGTAAAGCCGT
>CAZAQQ010000037.1:5455-10534 GCA_964487485.1 uncultured Candidatus Bathyarchaeia archaeon
AAATCATAGGGACTCTTGAGGACATAGTTAAGAAAGCTAATGAGAGCAAGATGAAACCTCCGGCAGTAATTGTAGTTGGAGATGTGGTATCACTGCATAAAGAATTGTCTTGGTTTAAGAGGTAGCCCATTGTCTCTGAGAGGCAAAGTAGTGGCGATTACTAGGCCGGAAGCGCAAGCGCATGAACTTGCTAGGACTGTCTCTAAATTAGGAGGAAAACCCTACATAGCCCCTACCCTCATGATCAAGCAATTGAAGCATGAACCGCAAATTAAGGAGCTTATTAACAAAGCCACGATGGGGCAGGTAGATTTTGCGATTTTTCTAAGTCGAAACAGTGTAAAAGCTGTGGTCGAAGCCTCAGAGAAAATGAGGCTAAAGGCTGAGTTTGTAAAGGCGTTAAATCGCATGGAAATTGTTGCGATAGGCCCTAAGACAAAGGAGGAACTTCAAAGGAATTGTGTTGAAGTATCTATTGTCCCAAGCTACTACACCTCTAAAGGAATTGTTGAAAGTCTTAGGCAAATGAATCTGCGAGGTAGGACAGTAGCTATACCGCGAGCTAGTAAGGCCGATATGTATTTGCGAAAAGAACTCAGCCAAATGGGAGCTGACGTAATGGAGATCCCCATGTACGAATATGCCATTCCTTCGGATGAATCCAAGATGTTGAAGCTCCTCCACAGCTTGTTTAACGAGGAGATTGACATCATCACCTTCACTAGCTCAAAGACATTTGAGAACCTGTTTCAATTGGCGAAGACTCATGCTCTAGATGAGAGGCTTAGGGATTCCTTGAACAGAAGAGTGGTTGTGGCTGTGATTGGGCCCTCAACGCAAAGAACCCTAGAAAAACATGGAGTTAAGGCAGATGTTGTTCCGAAAGAGTATACCGTAGAGGCCATGGTGGACGCGTTACTACGTTACTTGGATAAGGGCCATGCCCTAAAGACATGAACGCCCCCCTGTGAGCGCGGCACCGTGAAGCAAAAGCTGGTGTGAGATTGAGCTTGAGGGAATACAATCCTGATGTGCAAAAATTCGTTCCAAGGATTATCTCTTGGAATACGACTCTCAATTGCAATCTCAGTTGCGCTCACTGCTACGTTGACGCCAGTGATAGAGCAAAGGGGAGAGAGCTGAACACAGATGAGGGAAAGAGAATCATCGATCACATAGTCGAGGTGAGCAAACCCATACTGGTTTTGAGTGGAGGCGAGCCTCTGCTTAGACAGGATATCCTTGAACTGGCCGACTATGGTGCCAAGAGGGGATTGAAGGTTGTCATGGGTACGAATGGAACATTGATCAACGAAGAAGTGGGTCGGAAGCTCAAGAGCGTAGGGGTCAGCAGGGTCGGGATCAGTTTAGACTCGATAAGCCCAGAGAAACATGACAGTTTCCGCGGCGTCAAGGGTGCTTGGAAAGCGACAATGAGGGGAATTCAAGCTTGCCGAAGAGTGGATCTTAGCTTTCAGATCCAGACAACCGTTACGCCAGATAACTACGATGAGATAGAGGGTATAGTAGCTCTATCACAGCAACTCGGAGCTAGCGACTTCCACCTGTTCTTTTTGGTTCCAATAGGCAGAGCTGAGATGAGCTGGGATATCACACCGGACATGTATGAAGATATGATAAGCAAAGTCCTAGAACTGAGGGAGAAATATGCAGTTGAGGTGAAACCCACCTGCGCTCCTCAATATACGCGAATTGCACGGCAGAAAGGGATACCGCTCAATCGTTGGGGCAGAGGATGCATAGCTGGCTTAAACTATTGCCGCATCTGCGCTACAGGGGAAGTTACCCCTTGCCCATATCTCCCAATCAAAGTGGGAGATCTTCGTGAAAGCAGCTTCAAGAAGATCTGGCTTAACTCAGAGGTTCTTTCTCGCCTTCGCGATTTTGGGAATTTAAAAGGAAAATGCGGGATCTGCGAGTACAGAGATGTGTGCGGAGGATGCCGTGCTAGAGCCTATGGGCTTACGAGCAGTTTCACGGGAGCTTGCGGAGGATCAGCACCACCTAGTGAGATAAATGGCGATTACCTAGCCGAGGATCCGATGTGCATCCACCAGCCAAAGCAGTTGGGATGAGAATTGGAAGCAAATGGTCGACTTGACGGCATGGATAAAAGGTTGCTGCAGTTGGCTCAAGACGAATTTCCCTTGACAGATCAGCCTTGGTTAAGCATAGGGAACAGGCTAGGAATCACTGAAAGAGAAGTGTTGGAGCGAATAGGTAGGCTTTGCAAGAAGGGAATTTTCAGAAAGGTGGGGCCAGCCTTAGATGCTAGACGCATAGGCCTCAAAGCTTCAACCCTCATCGCCATGAAGGTTCCAGAGGAGAGGATTCGAAAAGTTGCCAAGTTACTTAGCGAATATGAAGAAGTGTCCCACTGCTACCAACGTAAACACGACTACAATCTTTGGTTCACTGTGACTGCCCGCGATGAGATGGAATTGGAGAAAATATTGGAAGAAATAAAGCGCGGAGTCGACATCGCAGAAAACGATTTACTGGATCTTCGGCCAATCAAGATATTCAAGATAGATGTTCGCTTCCAACTCGCTTAGCCTCGACGCACGTGATCTAGGATGGACGATGTGGACATCGACATTCTGCTTGCCCTGCAGGACGGTATCCCCATCGTGAAAGAACCCTTCACCGCCATCGCTGAACGTCTTGGCATTGAATCTGGGGAGGTCATAGAACGACTGAAGAAACTGCAAGGGGAGAAGGTTATTAGAAGATTCGGGGTATTCGTGCGGAACAGGAAGGTAGGCATAATCGCTAACGCAATGGTGGTTTGGGCAGTTCCTAGTCATCGTATTCAAGAGGTGGGAAATTTCATCTCTAAATTCAAGGAGGTAACCCACTGCTATCAGCGTCAGACCATACTTGGCAAATGGAAGTATAACCTGTACGCAGTAATTCACGGGTTCAAGCGTGAGACCGTGAGAGAGTTTGTTAGGAAACTATCTGAGGAAGTAGAGATAAAGGACTATTTGATTCTGTTCAGCACGAAAGAATTCATCAGACGCAGCAGCGGTCGAGTTAGAGCCAAGGATAGGACATTGGTGGGGGATTAAGTTGATACGGTTTACTGAGCTTATCCATGGAAAAGGAATCGTGAGCGAAGCTATCAAGCACAAGGGAAAGCCGCCGCACACGGTTCCAAGTCGCTACTTGGCTTTCGCCGAGATCCGAAGACCCTTGGTTTTCTGGAACGTGACAGGCAGGTGCAATTTACAGTGTAGCCACTGCTACTTGGACGCGGGACCAGCATCTGAGTGGAAGGGGGAACTTACACTGAGAGAAGCGGAGCCCTTCATCGACAACCTTGCTGAGATGAAAATCCCGCTACTAATGTTTTCAGGCGGAGACCCCCTGTTAAGACCTGACTTCTGGAAGCTTGCGGATTACGCTAGGTCGAAGGGTTTGAAGACAGCATTAAGCACCAATGGCACCTTAGTGACACATGATGTCGCTGAGAAGATTCAACGCTTGGAAATAGAGTATGTTGGGATATCCTTAGATGGTGCATCTGAAGAAACACATGACCGCATCCGGAATCAGCGGGGAAGCTTCAAGAGGTCGCTACAAGCCTTAAGGAACTGCATAGGCGTAGGCGTGAAGTCCGGCGTAAGAGTAACAGCTAGGAAGGACAACTTCCATGAGCTCCCGAAGATGATTGATATGTCTCTCAGCCTAGAAATTCCAAGGTTTTGTCTGTACTGGCTGGTGCCCAGCGGAAGAGCCAGATCCCTATACTCGAAAAAAAGATTAGATCTCAAAGAGGCCTTAAGCATTCTCGATTTGCTCTACACGAAGGCAGAAGAACTGGGTAACGACAGAATGGAAATTCTGACGGTTGATGCACCTCAAGACGCTGTTTACATCCTAAGTAGACTGAAAAGAGAGGATTCGGAGGCCTATACCGACGCCCTAAAACTCCTTGAGTTTACTGGAGACTTTTGCAGTGCAGGGGACAGGATAGTGAGCGTTGATCCCGCTGGCAATGTCTATCCATGCCAGTTCGCTCAACTGGAACAGCTGAAAGTTGGAAACATCAGGAAAAGGAGTTTCAAAGAGATTTGGGATGACGCTCGCAACCCCGTTTTAACCGCATTTCGAGAAAAGACGAAAAACTTGAAAGGAAAATGCAAAATTTGTTCTTACAAGAAACTGTGTAGCGGAGGTTGTAGAGTAAGGGCATATGTAGAGTCGGCCGACCTAAATGCAGATGACCCATTCTGTCCTCATGCCTATTCTGCGCATAGTCTCTACTCCTGAGCCTACTCAGAAAGGCTTAGCAAATCTCACGGAGCGACTTCAAGTACTCTTGACAACTCACGTTTTGATTCAACGAAAAGATCTTGTCAGGATAAGGCCTAGATGCTTGTGGAACTATCGGTTTGTTGCGGATAAGTGACATGACTTCGAATCAGATGACAAATTGAGCCAGCGTTTAGAGTGTGACAGGCCAGCTTAATTGTTTGGTCGCACCCTTATAAGAGGGCATTAGCAATTTTCACATGAGAAGACATTGGGATTAACGGAAGCGCAGGCAATCATTCACGGGCCTAAAGGCAAGGAGGCTTTAAGGCTGCTAGTTGACACTGGCTCCCTCCACTCTTGGATTGGCGCGAACACTCTTCAGAGGCTAGGTGTTGAACCGAGATATACTATGGGTTTCCGCACGATAACTGGGATGAAGGTCGAACGGCAAGTCGGATTTGCTGAAGTTGAAATGCTAGAAGTGAAGTTTCCATGCGTCATAGTATTTGCTGAAAGGGGCGACACTGAGGTCTTGGGAGCAACGACGCTAGAGAATTTAGGCCTCGAGGTCGATCCGACTACGAGAGAAATCAGGAGATCAGAGGCCCTAGCAGCCTACTAGATATGACGCTAGCCTGTGACCTAGGCGACTAAATTTGCAATTTCAAACTAACTACTCGAAATTGTTCGAAGATGGCTGGAACTAGTGGAGAATGGTTCACAGCACCGGCTCCAATGGTTGATGGCCTTTATTTCCCGAGCTTTAAGGCAACAGCTGCAAACCCAGATCTTGGCGAT
>CAZAQQ010000038.1:0-10463 GCA_964487485.1 uncultured Candidatus Bathyarchaeia archaeon
CCCAGCATGACAGTATTGGCGGAAAAACCATGGGAGTGGAAATGGGAACCCTATGGACCTAGAACTGACACATATCTATTCAAGGTGATCTTGGCTTATGAATCTAGACTTGCCGCTTTTGAAGCTGACGAGATAGACATGGTTGGAGTTCTGCCTACAGACATTGAAAGAATTCGTAAAAACAGGCCGGACGCCTTCTTTTTAGAAACGCAGTCCTACACGACCTACCCCTTGCAGTTCAATCTTAGGCGGTGGCCCATTTCTCATCCAGCCGTGAGAAAAGCATTCGCCCACATGATCGACAGGGAAGGCTACGTTATCCCTGAGGTAATGAAAGGCTATGGTACGCCATTGTACACCATTGCAATCCCGCTTCTGGGAGATTGGGTGAACTACGACGTGAAAACATACGAATACAATCTGAAAAAGGCCGAGAAAATTCTCGATGAAGCAGGGTTCAAACGGGGGCCCGACGGATGGAGAGTCGACCCAACTACGAATCAACCTCTTAAAGTCTTGGAGTTGGATACTCTGCCTGAAGCTACGAGCCCGATCTACTATGGTACAGCCCTCCATGTCGCCAAGCAAGCTGAAAAGATTGGGTTACGCATCAGTGTAAATGTAGTAGCGGCGCCCTTGCATAGCAAGAAGGTTCATGAAGAGCAAAATTTCGACATGTATTTCGTCGGTTGGACAGGCCTAGGTCCGTATCCAGATTGGCTCTGGTACTTCTTTCACTCGAAATGGGACTATGAGGGTGGGTGGAATGAGTGGGGCGTCAGGAACTCGACGCTGGATAGGCTTCTTGATGAATTCTATTACACCTTAGACTTGGCGAAGGCTAGGGTAGCTTTGCATAAGGCTCAGATATTGCTGCAAGACATAGTTCCGTGGGTATCAGTCGCTTCACCTATAGGCATAACTGCTATTTCAGGCAGGTTGAGAGGGCTCGTTCTGCAGAAAGTGCCTGGGGCGCCATACCCCGCGGGAGCTTCGTGGTTGAGCGATTTGGACACACACTTTGTAGGTGCTCCACTTGGAGGGGTTTTCAGAGTCGCCATCGGCCAACCAGTAGGCACATTGAACCCTGGCACATATCTGTGGTCCCATGAGCATTCGGTGTTGACGTATGTCTATGATTTCTTAACGCTGTCGAACCCGGAGAACGTCTATGATCTAATGCCAAGGCTTGCCGAAAAATGGTCAGTAGAGGAAATTGAGTTCAAGTCCGGTGTGAAAGGAACGAAGGTCACGATTAGTTTGGTGAAGAATGCGACTTGGCAAGATGGAATTCCGTTCACTGCAAGCGATGTTGACTTCACAATATGGAAGGTTGGGAAAGAGTGGAGGCTCTTTCGATACGATAGTGTTGAGGCAATTCGGAACATATACAAAACTGAGCTACCGGATCCTTACACAATCAGCATGTACGTTAATGCTACTAGCTGGTTATTTTGGTTAGACCTGATTTCAATCAGACCTCTACCAAAACATATCTGGGAAAAGATGACGGATCCGAAGGCGGATCCCAGCAAGGTAAAGCATCCCACAAACCCTGTGTTAACAAATCTACTGGGGACAGGCCCGTTTATCTTTAAGGAGCATGTTCCCGGCTCCCACATAGTTCACATGTGGAACCCAACGTATTTCATGAGGCATCCTGAGAAAGGGTTGATCCTTGAGAAGGTTAGAGTTCCGAAGTACGAAGATGACCCGCATGAAATTTTGCTCAGGGTACTTGACTATGCGAAGAGGCCTGTGGTGAACGCTTCTGTTACCGTGGATCTAACGTCGACTGATGGAAATATTCGAAAGCATCTAGTGGCTGAACATGTTGCCAACGACACTTATCTAACGAAAATAGCCGGCGTACCATCCACTAGCTATACTGTCAAGGTGAGGGCTGAGCAAACTCTATACTATGGAACTCTAGTGCGCACGGAAACAATTTCTATGACAATCGAGCCAACTTGGAAAAGGTATGTGTTGCATCTGGTCATCGCGATCGCAGCCATAGCGATGGCGGTAATTCTCGCATATAGAACCCGTAAGAAAAGGCTTCTCAAGCATTAAAGCCTCAAGAGTTATTTCTCGCACGCTTTCTTAACAACCTCTTCTGCGTCGCCTACCGTTCAAAGGTTAACCATAGTGGAAACTGCACTCAGTACTAGAGCAATCACCGAGGGCTTACACCCTCTGGAAGAAGCTTATTCCAGACTATAACATCAAGTTTAAAATCGCCTTAATCAACAAGACCTTTGGTCGCGCTAACATGAATGGCATGACGGCCTACTTAGTGAAGAGAGGCTTAGACAGGATAGTTCTGATTTTCACAGTGCTGACAATTCAGTTCATACTGCTCAGAATAGTTCCTATGTACGTCATGGGCATAGATCCTTCCCGTTTCTTAGTTAAGCCCGGCTCCCCTCCCCATGTCAGGGAGGAAATAAGGAATAGGTTTGGCCTGTACGAACCTATTTTTCCCCATCAATATTTTCGTTACGTGTTGAACCTATTCACAGGCCAATTCGGCGAATCCTTCATGACTGAAAGGCATGTGTATGATGAGATAATGGAAAGGTTGCCGAACACGGTGATTCTTTTCGGTTCATCGCTTTTGGTCATATTTGTTATAGGCCTAGTGGTTGGGATCTTCGCAGCGTCGAGAAGAGGTAAAAGAATAGACTCCATCATCACGCAACTTAGCGTATTTTCCTACATAATGCCAACATGGTTGATGGGCCTAGTCTTCCTACTGGCTTTGGCCTGGTACCCCCAAGTCACATGGCGCATTCAACTTTTCCCAATAGGCGGCACGAGAACTCCCCTGCTAGGCCCGGATCCATGGCTTAATATCTTAGACTATCTGTGGCATCTTTCTTTACCATTGGCATCTATTGTCGTAGCTGGATTCGGATCCTTTGCTTACTATGTGAGAAACCTTACAATCACTGAACTTGGTCAAGATTACGTACTCACAGCAAGAGCGAAGGGCCTAGATGAGCGAACCATAATGCGCAAACATGTGCTTAGGAGCGTAGCTCCGCCCTTGGTTACGGTTGTAGCTCTTTCTCTGCCAGGCGTCTTAAGCGGGGGCATTATCACTGAAACCGTATTCTCTTGGCATGGCTTGGGATTGTATGTTTACAATGCACTGATCGGCTTCGACTATCCAGCAGTGCAGGCATTACTGTTCATGGTCGCTGTCGTAACAGCGGTGAGCCTCTACCTCTGCGATGTTGCCATAGCCTACCTTGACCCCCGAGTCAGGTTCAGGTGAAATAGGTGAGGCTCATGTTCCTTAAGCGAAAAGCGACCTGGCACCTCCTACTTAAGAAAAAGATGCTGACAGCCGCTTTAGCAATCTTGACAGTTAACCTGTTTGTCGCTCTATTCGCTGCATACTTGACACCTTACGATCCAGTTCGAGACCTACAGGTTGCCGACGATTTCGCTTTGCCAGAGTGGGCAACAACGCTTATGGGGCTGCGGGATCTGCCAAAAAATTTTTTTAGAGAGGTGGGAGTGCAGGATTGGACCTACCAAGTGGCTGATGATCGCGCACGAGGCCTTGAAGTAACAAGGAAGGAAAGTCACATTCTCGTTGTCTACAGCAGAACGGGAAAAGAGGAAGTTGGAGAAACTAGAGCGAGTTTTAGGCATCCTTTCGAATACTCATCCACTCCGCCCAAGACATTCGTAGTACGCGTACCAATGAATGTAACTGCACTCGAAGGAGAGATCGTAGCCTATAGGGCTGTAGTTTCCTTGGTGAGGGACTCTGACAAGACTGCGTATCGTCTCTACGACTCCTATCCTCCATGGAGAACGACTAGCTTTTCGCGTTGGGCTGAATCAGAGCTGGTCTTGCATTCGAGAGACACTTCAATTGCGAGGAGGCTTGGAATATCTCCATTAGAAAGGAACGTTGCGGAAACAATCTTCTCAAGGAAGGGATCGTACGAACTTGTGATAGAGCTCTTTTTCCAAGATTTTGGAAGGTCTGGAGAATCTGGCAGGTTAGAGTGCTCCATAGGTATCCCTTCCGTAAGGATACTTGGACTGCAACATGGTTTCCTCGGTACGAATCATCTTGGAGCCGATGTCTTTTCCCAATTGGTCTATGGTGTTAGAGTCTCGTTAATCGTTGGATTCTTGGCAGCGGGGATAGCGGTTTGTCTTGGCCTAGTCGTTGGCGTAATAGCGGGGTACAAAGGCGGCTTCACGGATCAAGCTTCCATGTTCTCGGCAGATACTTTCATGCAAACGCCAGTCTTGCCCATAATATTGCTGGTGATGCTTGTGTTCGGCAGGAACATTTACATCATAATAGCGATTATCGCCTTGATGTCATGGATGGGCTTGGCTAGGCAGCTTAGGGCATGGGTTCTATCGCTGAAGGAAAGAGCGTTCGTGGAGGCTGCTAGAGCTATTGGTGCAAGCGATTTCTATGTAATGTTCAAGGTCATAGCACCTCAAACCACTCCGCTTCTAGTGTACTCCTTTGTGTTAAGCATACCCGGCGCGATAATGTTGGAAGCAGCCCTCAGCCTAATTGGCTTCGGCGACCCCTTTCTTCCATCTTGGGGGAAAATGATCAATGAAGCTTGGAATGGAGGGGCTTTCAGCAAACTGGCTTGGTGGTGGGTGGCGCCGCCGATTGTGGCGATATTGCTATTGGCGCTCAGCTTCGTCTTCATCGGATATGGCCTTGAGGAAACTCTTCAACCAGCTTTGAAGCGGAGGCAGTAATGCCTTGCCACTAGATGTGAAAGAACTGCGAATGTACTATGACACACCAGTTGGGGAGCTGAAGGCTGTAGACAGCGTCAGCTTCAAGCTGAATAAAGGCGAGGCACTGGGTATAGCAGGGGAATCAGGCTGTGGCAAGTCAAGTCTCGGCTTGACAATAATGAGGCTCCTGCCGCCTAATGGAAGGATCCTCGGGGGCGCCGTCAGGCTCAACGGCGAAAACCTACTGGAGAAAACAGAGAAAGAAATGCGTACAGTCCGTTGGAAACGTCTGTCCATGGTTTTCCAAGGTGCAATGAACGCACTAACCCCAGTCCTAAGAGTTGGAGACCAGATAGCTGAGGCGATTACGACGCATGAAAACGTGAGCAAGGAGGAAGCAAGGCGCCAATCTAGGAAAATGCTGAGTCTAGTAGGGCTTGAGGAGGCTAGAGCCGAAAGCTATCCTCACGAGCTCAGTGGGGGGATGAGGCAGAGAGCGATGATTGCTATGGCTTTGGCATGTAACCCCGAGTTGCTAATAGCTGACGAACCGACCACCGCCTTAGACGTAGTGGTTCAAGCCCAAGTGCTGGACTTGCTCAGGGATCTTCGCGCAAAATTAGGTTTGTCACTGATGTTAATATCCCACGATGTGTCCATCGTAGCTCAAGTTTGCGATTTGATGGCAGTAATGTACGCTGGAAATTTCGTGGAATACTCAGACACCCGCGAAATCTTCCAGAACCCTTTGCACCCGTACACCCGTAGACTAATGGCTGCTGTTCCTAGCGTGAAGGGGGGCAGAACAAGGTTGACCTCTATCCTAGGTCTTCCCCCAGACCTAGCTAATCTACCAGCTGGTTGTAGGTTCAATGAGAGATGTGTAGTTGCCGAGGAGATGTGCAAAACAGAGGAGCCTGTCCTTACAGAAGTGCGCAAAAAACATTTTGTGGCCTGTCATCTGGTCAAATGAGGGTCGACCGCCATGCAGGTGTTAGTCAGAGCAGAAAATCTCGTGAAATGGTTTCCAGTGCGCAGAGGATTCTCTCCAAGGCTCTGGGGAGGCCGGCAACTGTATGTTAGGGCGGTGGACAGCCTAAGCTTCGATGTTTTGGGGGGAAGAGTGGTTGGTTTAGTGGGTGAGAGCGGCTGCGGAAAAACCACTACCGGAAAGTTACTCTTGCTGCTGATGGAGCCAACAAGTGGAAGGATATTGTTTGAGAGTAGTGACATTCAGTTGCTGAAGGCACCGGAACTGAAGAAATTGCGCAGAAGAATGCAAATGATTTTTCAAGATCCCTACGAATCTCTGAACCCGCGTAAAACCGTATATGAAATCACATCAGAACCGCTCAAAGTTCATGGAATCCTTGAGGGGAATCAGAGAGAAGAGGTAGTTCTGAAAACACTTGAGGCTGTACAGTTGGCTCCGCTTCCAGATCTTATGTACAAATATCCCCATGAACTAAGTGGGGGGCAGAGGCAGAGAGTTGCTATTGCTAGGGCGCTGATATTACAGCCGGACTTTGTTGTTGCTGATGAACCCGTATCCATGCTTGATGTCTCAATAAGAATGGAAGTGCTAAATCTAATGCTTGACTTGAAACAGCAGTTTAAGCTAACGTATTTCTTGATAACTCATGACTTAGCGGTTGCGAAATACATGTGCGATGAGATTGCGGTCATGTATTTGGGAAAAATCGTTGAAATCGGGCCTGCGGAAAGCGTAATTGACGATCCTAGGCACCCATACACTAAAGCTCTTTTGGCGGCGGTTCCTGTTCCCGATCCCACAGTGGGGATTGGCAAAATTCCAATAAAGGGAGAAATAGCAAACCCTGTTGACATTCCTGCTGGATGCAGGTTTAACCCAAGGTGCCCTTACGCGATGAAAATCTGTTTAGAAAAGGAACCTCCTCTATTGGAGGCTGACAAGAAGCGTCTTGCAGCTTGCTACTTGGTGAAGTAGCTAGTCTGTTCCTCTGCAATGGCGGAATTGCCGCGCACCCTTAGTGGCTTCACAAGCCTGTGATGCGGCCATTCATAGGTCGCAAGTTGATCCAATTATTTCTGCAACAGCTTTGTAAGCTGAGGAACTTTCGGGAATTTCTAGGAGGCTCTTCCCAAGCAGATTGTATTTTTGAATTTCAGGGTCATTAGGCACGGATCCCGCGTATACAATTCCATGATTTTCGGCGTAAGATTTGAAAATGTCATCTAGATTCTCGATGCGATTGCCCACCAGATAGGTTTTCTTGAAAGTGATATTGACTTTCTTGGCAAGGTCTACTATTCTTCCCGCAGACTCAAGTGCCATCTTTGAGGCATCTGACAGAATATACATGATGTCGATAGCTTTTGACGTTCGGCGAGTAACATGCTCCAAGCCAGCAGGCATATCCATCAAGACTAGTTCATAGTTGCTTGAGAGCTTGTCCACTATTTCGGTTAGAAGCGTGTTAATGATGCAGAAACAACCCTTCCTCTCCAAGGCGCCCATAGCAAGCAAATCGAATTTTGGAGCTTCGAAAAGGACTTTGTGAACACGGCCTTCGATAAGCTCTCTCTTGGTTATTTCAGGTGAGACCTTCTCAGAATGAAGCTCAAGTCTCAGCTCATCTATTGCTGAGCCTAGCGTCTTCTCAATTCTGACTCCTAGGGTTTCCCCCATGTTAGCAGCTGGATCTGCATCTATCACAAGAATGCTGTTTTCTTTTTCAAGGAATTTCTTGAGGCTTAGGGCAAGGAAAGTAGTTTTGCCAGTGCCTCCTTTTCCAGAAGTCCCAACAATCACAGCCGGCTTCACCAACTTGAAGCGACGGTAGGCCATTACTGCTACATGCTATCGAAACAGAGCCTTACCAGAAACGCCTCCTTAACGCGTTTCTTTCAGCCTCCATGATTAGTTCGAAAAGACGATCTGAAATCTTTCCTTCGCTTGACAAAACCTCTTCAGCATCATCTGCGCTCAGTTTCTTACCCGCTAGGACGAGGGCAGCGGCCTTTCCGTATTTCCTAGTCAATTCAGCGGATTTCTCCACCCTTTCTATTGTTCCTTTTTGCCTGTTTGATAGGGATTTGCCCTTTTTCTTCCTGATCTCCCTGAGTTCCTCTTCAAGCTCATCTGAGACTCCTATGCTTTTGGATTTGCATTTTGGGCACACTATCCTTTTTGGCAAATCTCTCATTTTGGTCATTTTGATGAACTTCCAGCAGTTTGTGCACACTAGCGTCTTCACCTCGTTCAAGATTCTTGCTTTCGCCGACTCGAGAAGTATATGCTTCATTTTCTCAGGTGGAATTAAGTCAGTTTTGCGGCTAATCCTTTCCATGCCTACTCGGGCTATTGGCGTGGCTTGCCTCTTCGTCTTCACATTGATCAAAGGAATTCTTTCTTCACGTATTTCTTCCAATATTTTTTTGGTGTTTGGGACATCGAGATCTTTATCGAAAGTTTCTTTCAGCGACTCTTCCATGATGACTGTTCCCTCGAAACTTTTCATTAGTTGACGCAAGCTGACATTGCGGAAGTCAGTCCACCGTGAGATTGCTCCGAAACGCCTAGCTACGTGAACCATCCTCCGCTTAAATAATCCGGTTTTCTTCGACGCTTCTGATAACATTACGCTTACATCCATATCTGACAGTTTCCTGAGAATTCCAATTACTTTTGCACTGTCGGCCGAGGCGAGCGTTTGAAGAACTATTCTATAGGCGTCATGTTGAATGCCGACTGTAAGCCCCACATCTTCTGACAGCACATGTCCTATGAGCCTCGCCAATGTCCTGTTGACAAGTGTTCCAAAGTGGCCGCCTATGATTACAAAGTCATCCCAGTCTTCAACTGTAATCGCTCTATCTGTGGGGACTTCGAAGCCTTTGTCCACTTGCTCAAAAGTTTCGGACAGGGCTCTCAGCATTGTTTCAGGGTCAGTTGAATATTTTCGAGTTAACTCAGCAACTATGTCTTCCCTACTTCTTGTTTTTCTGTAGCTTTCAGCAGCGTATCCTCGGATCCAACCAACTTCCCGCGCTATGTCAAAGGGAACAGGGATTTCTTCGCCGACCCAGCTTGGAATCGCTCCGGAAGGATCCTTGATAGGCTTGACATAGATTTTGTCGCCTTGAATGCTAGCCATTTTCCAAGGACTTCCCCGGCAGATGAATTTGGTTCCAAGCTCGCCGTACTCTGCAACGAAGGCTTCGTCTAGAACCCCTACAGGGGTGTCGGACGATTCGTCGATTATTAGGTATTGCTTTTCGTCAGGGATCATAGATAGTTTGTCATAGTAATATGCGTACATTTCCTTGACTCTCTGAGGCCTCAGTACAATCTTATCCTCCTGTGAGATCCATGCTAAACGTGGATACCGCGAATGCATGTAATTTAACACTGAAATCAGCTCCTCCTCTGTCAAGTCCCTGTAGGGATATGCGCTTCTGAAGAGCTCTAGGATTTCATTAAAATACCAGCGTCTTCGCTGGGTTAACAACCCCACAATTTGATGGGTTAAAGCATCATAAGGCTTGACAGGGATCGAGACAGGTTCAAGAAGCTCTTCATAGGCTCTTCTGGATATTACCAATGCTTCCAGCGTATCGTCTGAATCCATTGTTATGATAACGCCGTCGGGCACTAGGCCAATTCTATGGCCGCTCCTACCAACACGTTGTATTAGTCGCGTTACCTGCCTAGGCGAGTTATACTGAATGCAGAAATCAATTCTCCCTACATCAATTCCCAATTCTAGGCTTGATGTGCAAACTAATCCTTTGAGATTCCCCTCCTTAATCCCCCTTTCAGCCGTAACCCTAGCCGGCTTTGCCAAAGACCCATGATGTATACTTACTGGAAAGTCTATGTCCCAAACTTTGAATCTGCTTGCGAGAATCTCCGCCACTGCCCTAGTGTTCGTGAACAGTAGCACAGACCTATGTCCCTCAATAAGTTCTCGCATAACCCGAAGTCTAGCTGCAACCTCTGGATGAGTGAACAGCTTGGTCGATAAATCGTAGTCTTCTGAGCTGGGAACGGGATAGGTAACCCTCAACTTCATTTTGCGTGATATTGACACTTTCACAACTTCTACTTCTCTCTCGCTTCCAGCAAGAAATTTCGCAACCCTTTCCGGAGTCCCGATGGTTGCGGATAAGCCAATCAACTGGAAGTCCTTCATCGTGATCCATCTTAGACGCTCCAAAGCGAGGGCAAGTTGGCTTCCACGTTTGTCTTCAGCCAATTCATGAATTTCGTCGATGATAACAAACCTAACATGGCTCAAGTGGCGTTTCATGACTCTACCGGGCAAAATGGCTTGAAGGGTTTCAGGAGTTGTAATCAACATGTCGGGCGGGCTTTTGGACTGCTTGGCTCGCTCACTGAGGTCTGTGTCACCATGCCTCACAGCGACTTTGACATCTAGCTGGGAGCACCACCATTCAAGCCTCTCAAACAAATCTCTATTCAAGGCTCTCAAAGGGGTGAGATACAGGATTCTAATGCCCGGGATTGTTTCTCTGTCGCTGAGAAACATGCTCAGAACCGGCAGGATAGCCGCCTCCGTCTTGCCTGTAGCCGTCGGCGCGATCAAAAGGACATTCTTGCCTTCCAGTATCAGCGGGATTGCTTTGATTTGCGCCTCAGTAGGTGATGAAAACTTATGTTTTCGAATAGTTTCCTGAACCGGCTTGGCAAGCAGAGAGAAAACATTCGTAAGCTTAAGCAATCC
>CAZAQQ010000039.1:0-10419 GCA_964487485.1 uncultured Candidatus Bathyarchaeia archaeon
GGGTCATAAGCGTTTCCTATGAACATTGCACTTAACGTGCCGTAGATTGATGTTACATTGAACCGAACATACATGCTATTCGCATATGTGTCTGCAACTGGTTGGAGTACGACCGTCGATTGAGAACTATGTCCTTCCGCTGTGCACAGCACCAGCAAGAGAGATGTGAAGACTAGTGCGAGCAGTTTCCTCTTGAACATGTCGTTTTCTCCAGACTAACGTTTGCTCGGGGCTATATTGTTCCCGCTTGCCAGCTTTGCAAGTACTTCGCTTGCTCCTCAGTCAGCGTATCTATTTCAATGCCTAAACTTTCGATCGCAAGTTTCGCAACGTTTTGATCGATTTCAGGAGGTACGCTATAGACCTTGGGTTCGAGTTCTCGACCTTTCTCAAGAAGATATTTAACACAGAGAGCTTGGTTCGCAAACGACATCATCATGACTTCGCTTGGATGCCCTTCGGCAGCCGCCAGATTGATAAGCCTTCCCTCAGCAAGCAGGTAAATGCGTCTTCCATTTTTCAACCGGTATTCGGTCACATTTGGTCTAGCTGTTTTCTTCGATATTGAAATTCTTTCCAAATCGGGGATGCAAACTTCTACATTGAAATGACCTGCGTTTGCAAGTATGGCTCCCTCCTTCATTTCGATCAAATGTTCTCCTCGAATCACGTTCAAATTGCCCGTGGCCGTCACGAATAGGTCGCCTATTCGCGCTGCCTTTCGTATAGAATTCACTTGAAACCCATCCATTACGGCTTCGAGAGCTCTAAGGGGACTAACTTCTGTGACAGTAACGTTAGCTCCCATACCCTTCGCGCGCATTGCTATGCCACGGCCACACCAACCATAACCCACTACCACGAAGTTTTTGCCTGCTAGTAGGATGCTGGTGGATCTTAGAATTCCGTCAATTGTGCTCTGCCCCGTGCCATACCTGTTGTCAAAGAGATATTTGGTGTAAGCGTCGTTGACAGCAATTAATGGGTACTTCAGGGATTTAGACTCAGCCATTGCTCTAAGCCTCATAACTCCTGTTGTTGTTTCCTCCGTTCCACCCACCACGTTGCCAAGAAGATTCTTCTTAGCGGTATGTAGAGTCGTGACTAAGTCAGCGCCATCGTCTAAAGTAATTTGCGGCTTATGTTCAAGGACTGCTTCAATACACTCATAATATTCCTCTTTAGACTGGCCCCTCCAAGCATAGGTTTTCACATTATCTTTTGCCAAGGCAGCGGCAACATCGTCCTGAGTTGATAGGGGATTAGAACCGCACAGCGCGACTCCAGCTCCGCCAGCCATCAATGTTCGCACCAAGACAGCAGTTTCCTTAGTAACGTGCAAACAGGCTCCTATCTGTACTCCCTTGAGTGGGTTGCTTCGTTCAAAGTCTTCCCTTATTCTTATCAGAACAGGCATTCTATTTTCGGCCCAACTGATTGAAGCGACCCCGTCTTCATACAACGAAATGTCTTTAACCCTGTAGCTCTCCACCTTTACGCCCACCTTCGCTAAGTCCTACTAGTAAATGGAATCTATCCGTTTTCTCATACCTCCTTTAGAGATATAAGATTGCGTTAGGAGGGGAAATGCACCTTCACATTTCAATCTTCCTCACCCATCTTCAAAAAAGCTTTGCGACAATGAGGTTCCTCATAGAAAGATATTAATGCAGGCCGTGCGGAACGTTCCAATACTTGAAGTGTACGCTGTTGAACTCAATCAAACCGCCAGTACCGATCGAGGTCGTTGACCTGAAAAACTTCGCTAGGCTAGCTCTCGCTCTTACTGAGGGTTCTCAAATCCTTTGGTACATGCGTTACGAGGGCAAACACGTACTAGCCTTGTTCACCGCCTATATGTATTGGACTGGTGACTTGCCGATGTTGGCCTATGTATTTGTGGATAAGCCTCCTAAACCCTTTCTCGCCTATAAGAGCGATTCCGCGAAAGGAGAAGAGTGGATGTTCACGAACGATGCAGATGATGCTAGGTATAAGTATGCTTCATTCATCGAAGTGAAAGACCCTCCAGCAGCTTTCAAAGAATGCTTAGGGGGAGAATATCCGACGCCTGCTGAACCTATGCTAGCTGAAGTGGAAAATGCTAACTCGATAGTGAGAATTTTGCTACCTCTATCTCTTAAGGAAGGCACAGTTTTTCCGCTGTGGCAATTTGCTCGCGGAAAAAAATCCATAGTCGGAACTTGCATACCCTTCGAGCACTACTATGAGTCAGATGCTCTTCCTGTCTTCTTCTACTTCAGTCAAGAGAAGCCTGCGGAAGCCCCGTTCATCAAATACTCGGCATCAAAACCTGTTGGAGAAAAAATTGAATATACCGATAGCACTTCTGATGCGAAGTTCTTCTACGTCAAGATAGTTAACGTAAAAAACGTTCCGATGTTCCCTTAGATAGAATTCAGAGCAGATCTTGGGAAGAAATCGCTTAGGCATCTTACTGGAATAGTAGTGAATGTAGTTTTTTCTAATGCGTCTACGAAAGCTTCCGCAGTTTCTATTTGCGTCAAGGCAGGAACTAGAAACTCTGCCGCGGTTCTTCTTATGATGAAGCCATCGCTTATGCTATCTTGGTTAGGGTGCGACGGAGTATTGATGACTAGGCCAATTTCTCCTCGCGCTATCTCGTCAACTATATCTCGTTTACCCTCGCTAATCTTTCCGAGAACTTCAACATTTCCCAAACCATTTCTGGTCAGGAACTCTGCTGTTTTTCCTGTGGCAGCGATTTGGTAGCCTATTCTGCTCAGCTCCTTTGCCAGCCTCAGCGTCCTGTTGTTTTTATCCTTGTCAGAGACTGTTATCAAAACTTTTTTTCCAATTGCAGGAACGCGCAGCCCAGCAGCAGTGAAAGCCTTGAAAATCGCATTTGAGAAATCGTAGTCTAGGCAGGCAACTTCTCCAGTTGAAGTCATTTCAACTCCGAGAAGAGGATCAGCTCCCTTTATCCTAGAGAAGGAGAATGTTGGGCTCTTCACAGCCACATGTCCCATTTCCCTCTTCTTCAGGTTCAGATCTCCAAGACTCTTGCCAAGCATAGCCTTAGCCCCAGCCCATATTATGGGTATACCCGTGGATTTGCTTACATATGGCATACTTCTACTCGCTCGAAGGTTCAGCTCAATCACATAGATCTCTCCATTTTTCACCAAGAATTGAACGTTAAATGGTCCCCTGACCTTAAGTCTCATCGCGATTTTCTCTACATAGTTCTCAATTATTTCAACGATGTCAGGCTGTAGGGTTTGAGTTGGAATTGCCATATTGGCATCTCCGCTATGCGTGCCAGCAGGCTCGATATGCTCCATTACAGCGCCAATAATGACATCCTTCTCATCGCAGACTGCATCTGCCTCGATTTCTTTTGCTCCCGCAATGAATTTGCTGACGACAACTGGGTGTTCTCTTGAGACATTGGCCGCATTCTTGAGATATTGATTGAGTTCCTCTGGATTGTTTGCTATTCGCATGGCGGCTCCCGATAGGACATAGGAAGGCCTTACAATCACCGGGTAACCAACTTCTTCCGCAAACGCTGCTATCTCACCCATTGAAGTAAGGCTCCTCCACTCAGGCTGGGGGATCCCCAGCTCATCTAGAATCGAGCTAAACTTCGATCTATCTTCAGCTCTATCAATGCTTGTCGCTGTAGTTCCTAAGATTTCTACGCCGTTTCTAGCTAAGGGTAAGGCAAGGTTGTTCGGTGTTTGCCCACCGACGCCTACTATAACCCCTCTCGGATTTTCCTTTTCAACTATGTCCAGAACTCTTTCCAGAGTCATCTCTTCAAAGTAGAGCTTGTCAGACATGTCATAGTCCGTTGAAACTGTCTCAGGATTGTTATTGAGCACTATGACTTCGTCTATTCCCTCTTCTTTCAAAGCCCATACTGTGCTCATAGTGCAATAATCAAATTCTACGCTGCTGCCTATTCTTATGCAACCAGCTCCCAAAACTATTAGCTTACTTTTCACTTCCGAGAAATCTAAATCACTCTCTTCGTCACCATAGGTGACATAGCAATAGTTTGTCTGCGAAGGCCACTCAGCTGCCATGGTATCTATTATTTTGAAAGCCGGGACTATCTTGCTTGCTTTCCTTAGCTTGCGAAAATGCTCTTCCTCATCCCCTAGGTATTTCGCGATTTGCCCGTCGGAGAACCCTAGTTTCTTTGCTTCCCTAATACAGTTCCTGAAAACCTCCTCACCAGTCCTTTCGTTCTTAAGGAGTTTTAACCTATCTTCCATACGCAAGATGTTCTGGATTTTGTGAAAGAACCATGGATCTATGCCTGTTAGTTCCCAGATTTCTTCAATGCTAATTCCTGCCTTAAGCGTTTTTGGGATTAAGAACAGTCTCTCATCTGTCGCCTGTCTCAGTTTTCGTTTCAGTTCTTCAGTGGACTCAGGTTCGTCGCCATCGTTGCAGACCAAGCCGATCTTTCCTATTTCGAGCTCTCGAATTGCCTTTTGAAGAGCTTCCTCGAAGTTCCTTCCTATGCTCATTACTTCACCCACGGACTTCATTTGAGGCCCTAAAGTTCTGTCAGCTCCGGAGAACTTCTGGAAATCCCACCGGGGAATCTTAACTACTACATAATCAAGGGCTGGCTCAAAGCAAGCCGTTGTCACGCCTGTAACTCGATTCTTAAGCTCAGGAAGAAGGTAGCCTATGGCGAGTTTGGCTGATATGTAGGCCAGAGGATAGCCAGTGGCCTTTGACGCCAATGCGCTTGAGCGGGAAAGTCTGGAGTTCACTTCAATCGCTACGTATCTCTCACTTTTAGGATCAAGTCCGAACTGGATGTTGCATTCGCCAATGATGTCTAAACCTCGAATCACGCGGATGGAAGCATCGCGAAGCATTTGGTACTCTCGATTTGTTAGAGTTTGGGTCGGCGCAACCACTATGCTGTCTCCTGTGTGTATGCCTAGGGGGTCGAAGTTTTCGAGGGCGGCGATTGTTATGGTATTGTCTGCATAGTCTCGCATGACCTCGTACTCTATTTCCTTCCAATGCTCAAGATATTGCTCAACCAAAACTTGGTGGGCTATGCTTTGAGTTAAAGCTGGATCCACTATGCGTTTCAACTGTGCTGGGTCGTAGGCAACTCCAGCTCCCCCTCCGCCCAGTGTGTACGCAACTCGAACTACAACTGGGTACCCAATGTCCTGAGCTATCTTCAAAGCGTCCTCGGTTGAGTGGGCTGCATCACTGATAGGAACTGGGACTCCGAGATGTTCCATTGTTTCCTTAAAACGCTTTCGGTTTCCAGTCCGCTCAATAGCCTCTATTCCGGTACCAAGAACCTTGACTTGCTCTCGCTCATACACGCCCATCCTTGCAAGTTGAACTCCAACGTTCAGGCCTGTTTGTCCCGCAAAACCGAGGAGAATTCCATCCGGCTTTTCTCGCCTTATTATTTGAGCTACCGTTTCCGGCGTACAAGGTTCCAAATATATCTTGTCAGCCATTCGAGGACTCGTCTGGATGGTTGCGATATTAGGGTTGACGAGCACCGTTTCGATGCCCTCTTCTCTCAAAGCCTTCAGAGCCTGCGAGCCGCTGTAATCGAAATGCGGGCATGTAGGAGTTCTACATGCTTTCCGCTGCTTGGCCTATGACTATGCCTCCGCTGCCTAAGACGAGGACTTTATCAATTCCATCAATTCTTGGGATTTTTCACAACCTCCATTGATTTGAGAAACTTATCGAAAAGAAAGTTTGTGTCATTTGGGCCGGGCGAGGCCTCGGGGTGCCACTGAGTTGCGAATACTGGAAGAGACCTGTGTTCAACCGCCTCTACGGTTTCGTCATTCGCGTTGACAAATGTGACTTCTAGGACAGTATCCGCCAAGGATTGAGGTTTAACTGCATAACCATGATTTTGGCTTGTGATGTAGCATTTTCCAGTCCTAAGGTCTACGCAAGGATGATTCTGCCCTCTATGTCCAAACTTCATCTTGTAGGTGTCTCCGCCTAGTGCAAGAGCCAGAAGCTGGTTGCCCAGACAGATCCCTAAGACCGGCATTTTCTCGTGCACTAGATCCCTCACTGTTTCGATGACATGTGGAATACGCTTTGGATCTCCGGGGCCATTTGAGATTACAACGCCATCCGGCTCATATTCCAAAATTTTGTCAGCACTCAGAGTGGGAGGAACTTGAAGTACGCTTATTTTCCTGTCCAATAGGCAACGTACTATGTTTTTCTTTACCCCACAATCAATTAGCACGACACAGGTTCTTCCGGAGGCTTTATGTTCCAACATCTCATGAGTGCTAACTTCAGCGACCAAGTCTTTTTCATTAGGGTCAAGCAGCTCCTCAGCCTCACTTCGCATCTGCTCGAAATCCGGCGGCTGATCTGCCCTGTACACCTGCAGAAGACCAAGCATTACACCGTGAATGCGAATTTTCTTGGTCAGCGATCTTGTGTCAACGCCCTCAATTCCAGGAACGCCGTTCGAATCAAGAAACTCATCAAGCGTCCATTTAGCTGACCAATGGCTAGGATTCCTGCAAACCTCGTGAACAATGTATCCCTCAATTTTTGGGCCATCGGACTCGAAGTGCTCAGGACTAACGCCATAGTTTCCGATAAGAGGATAGGTTTGGATAAGGATCTGACCATTGTAAGAAGCGTCAGTAATAGCCTCTGTGTATCCAACCATCCCTGTGTTGAAAACTACTTCCCCGGAAACTTTTTTGACTGCGCCGAAACCTTTCCCTTGGACTAATGTACCATCCTCAAGAACGAGTACAGCCTTTTTGTCTTCACTGTTTGATTCGCTTATGGGGCTGTTCAGAGAACCCTTCACACATTGAGGGCTTATCCCTAATTTAAGCTTTATCTACAGAAGCGTTATGAGTGTAAATTGTTGTTTAGATTTGTAAGCCTGCAGGTCTGCGAGCAATTTATAGTTGTTCTAAGTAGAAGATATTTTGAGGAATGTCAGTTTTGTATTTTGATAGGTTGATTGAGAAGTCTGCGACTGAGAAGCTGTCTAACATAGTGCTTGCTCTAGACTTGATGATTGATAACAGGGAAAAACTGTTAAGAACTGCTCTTGAGATTCTGGAGTCGGTTGAGCCCTTCGTTTGCGCCGTCAAGTTGAACAGGCAAGTTACTCTAGGCTTGGGCCTACAATCCGGTGTGAAAAGAATAGTGAGGCTGGCGCATAAGCTGGGCCTTCCCACTATTATGGACGCTAAAATAAACGATGTCGGTCATACGAACAGGGCGATAGCTGAACATTATTTCGCTGTCGGTTTCGACGCTATCATATCAAGCCCTTTCGTGGGATGGGAGGAAGGTTTAGAACCAGTTTTTGAACTAGCGGAAAAGCTAGGAAGAGGCGTCTTGCTACTCGTTTTTATGAGTCATAAGGCTTCCATTGAGGGTTATGGACAGACAGTTGTTGACTCAAAGACTGGGATAACTCGTTTTCAGTATGAGATTTTCACTGAGAGAGCCTTGGAATGGGGTGCGGACGGAGCCATAGTGGGAGCTACCTTCCCGGAGAAAGTTGCTGCAATCTACAACCTCCTTGGAGATCGGGTTCCAATATATTCTCCGGGGGTTGGTGTGCAAGGTGGAGACCTTCGAACAGCGATGGAAGCAGGGTCGAAATACGTTATCATTGGAAGAAGCATATTTTCAGCTGAGAAACCAGCTGATGCCGCAAAGAAGTTTCAAGAGGAGGTCGGGCGAATCTTTCCATTAAAGTTTCCTTCACGAAGATAACGCTAGGGTGTTTCTGTCCTCCAAAGTTCCCTCTTAAGGAGGTCTCTCACAGCAGCTCGTATCGCGGCACTTCTGCTTTGATACATGCCCGCCCTAACAAGTTCATCTAGGCCGTCGAGGATGGCCTCGGGGAGCTTAACTGTGACCAGTTTCATCCAAGTGCACCGTATTACAATTGAATTACCGACTTCTGAGCCATAAGAAACTTCATCACTTGTACTTGTGTAGTCTTAGGCTCATATGTCCTGTAGCTTTCAATGCAAATGTATCCCGCCTGAGACTCAGTGTCACAGTGCATTACACGCGAGTGGGCCAAAAAGAAAGAGTTTTATGTACCCTGCTTTCTAATCGAGCTCAGGTTGTTGAGAATGGGAGGCGCTAAGAAGAAAAGCCTAGCACAAATGGAGAAGATGCAAGAAAAGAAGGCAGATACTGGTAAGAAAGGGAAAGCCAAAGCTGTTGAGAAGAAGACGAGAGGGATAGATGTTCCTGATGTTGGTGACACACGTTTTCTGACAGAGCTTTCAAAGATGAATGCAGTGACGCCCTATGCCCTTGCTTCGCAGTTTAATTTGCGCATCAGCGTGGCCAAGGATCTACTGCAGGAATTGGAGAAGAAGAGGCTCGTGAGACCGATAGGTGGTAATGCAAGGATAAGAATATATCAAGCAGTCGCCGCCTAGACTAGCTCTATTTTTATCTTGTCTCCCTCCTTCACTTTCCTGAAAAGTTCCAGATTCCGTGTTACTCTCCCGATTACGTTTACAGGGCTATATGGCTGGGTTTTCCCGTAGAATATGCATATGGCAGAACCCATGGGCCAATATGCAACCGTGCCTGTTTCAACTTTTGATTTCGGCTTCTCAGTCCCCATTTTCACGGGCGTTTCGAAATACACTTCCTCCTTCCAAATAGCTGCCCTTCCTTCAATGGGCATTTTCTTAATCAACGCTTCGACAGTTCTGGGAGCCAAAAATCTAACAAGCTCACCCTCCGCCTCCCCCAGATTCTCCAACAGCACTTTAACTCTGAACCTAGAGAGTTCTGCTGACAAGGCTTCCCCAGCTGATTGATGATTGAATAGGGTGAGATCTTGCATTTTAAGCTGACAATTGGAGTCGGAACGAAGCGGGTGGGTCTATATTTCGATATTGGTTGCTTGCTTTTTCATCATCTTTTTTCAGGTTCAGTCGAGTTCATCTTCATGTTTGCGAAATGTTTCGCACCTAGTTAAGTGGTCACCCATGGCGGTAAGTTACTCCGAATCCTCCTCTAGGATAGGACCAGACAATGGCTTTTCTAACGCAAGCTATGCGGCAGGCGCCGCACTCAAGGCATCCTTCGTAGTTATGAACAAGGTCTTCCCCCTCCAGAGCATATGTTCTAGCTGGGCATATGTAAAGGCACACTTTTTCAACGCATTTCTTGCAAATCTCCTTGTTTACCTCTATGTGGCTCTTTTTATCAATATCAAACCTGTCAAGACCAAGCTTGTCTTCCAGCCTAAGTTTCTTTTGACCACTCATAACGCGCGCACTCCTTTTACTGCGTCACTTATCAATTGACAAAGCGAAACTCTGTATTTCATTGCTTCCCGCGCCTCCTTCCACATTTTTTTCTTTGGGGTTCCATCCACGCGGTAAAGTCTCTCTAACATATTGCATATGAGCTGAGGATAAGTTGAATAAATTCTTAGATTCTTAAGGAACTTCGGCGCACCTTTGAAAGTATGCAAGTCCTTCAATACGAAACTGTTTCTCAAGAGTGTTTCATAGTGAGAAAGACTTTCTCCAGAGAAGTCTTTCTTCTCAAAAGCGTTTTTCACCGATTCAGCTGCAGCAACTCCAGATGCAATAGCAAAATCCATCCCCCTTGTGGTTATGCCGTTGTTGACAGCTAAACCAGCGGCATCGCCAACGACTAACAAACCATCGCTGTAAAGGCGGGGCACCATGTCTAACCCACCTTCAGGCACCAAGTGAGCCGAGTATTCCACTACGTTTCCCCCCTTAACGAGCTCTTTCACTGTAGGGTGGCCTTTGAAGCTGTCTAGGAGCTCGTATATTTCCATTCTTTTTTGCATCAGGCCATCTAAGTGGACTACTAGACCTAGAGAAATGCTTGTTTTGTTTGTATATATGAAGCCTCCACCCTGTATTCCTTTCGTACAGTCACCCACGAAGTGTTGTGCCGCACCCTCGTCTTCCGAGAGATTGAATCTTTCCTCAACCTTGTCTTTCGGTATTTCGATAACTTCCTTTACTCCCACGGCCATTTCTTCTGGAAGGAGATCTTTACCTAACCCTGCTTTCCTCGCCAAGAAGGAGTTTGCTCCATCTGCCGCTATGACTACATCAGCGGTCAACCTGTCCTCTCCAGCCACAACGCCACACACCTTATTTCCATCCGTCAATAGTTCGTCAACACGAATTCCTGGGATTAGGGTTGCCCCTTTCTCTTCCGCCTTGCTGGCGAACCATTTGTCGAACTTGGCTCGCAACACGGTGAAAGAGTTGTATGGGGCATTATGGAACTTTTGTGTCTTGAAATCTATGGAAAGCGAAGAGTCCTCTGTGAGGAATGTGATTATGTTCCTAGTGACTGGTCTTTCAACAGGAGCTTCTTGCCAAAAGTTAGGTATGAGATCGTTTAAGG
>CAZAQQ010000040.1:0-2587 GCA_964487485.1 uncultured Candidatus Bathyarchaeia archaeon
TCTCAGCGAGAGTTTTTCCGAGAATCCTACATTCTTCCAAGACGGTTTTGTCAGGTGTAGAGAGCGCCTTTATGCCGGGTTCGACAACGTTCATCCCGTAGGATTTCAGCGTCTTATTCAAGATGTCAACTGCTTCGCCTGTCCATCCCCAAGAACCGAAGGCTGCGCCAACTTTTCCTCTCAGCGATTTCCCATACGCCTCAATGAAAGCTCTCATTTTCAAGGTCACATCGCCGTAGTGCGTAGGCGACCCAAGAATTACAGCGGCTGCACTCTCTAGCTCCTGTGGTAGAAATGACTCATCCACCTTCCCAAAGGCAACTTCGACGTTGCCTACTGACTCAACTCCTTCCTTGATAGCTTTCGCCATCTTCTCAGTGTTTCCAGTCTGACTATCATAAACAATAACCAGCTTAACCATCGCTAACAAGTCCCTCCCAAAAGATTCAAGAACCATCCGGAGGCAACGCTACGCCCGGCTTTATTTTGAGGGGGAATGGCACTACAACTATCAATATTGCTGAGGGCTCGATGTACAGGTCGCTTTCCTCAGGCGTTAGGCGCATGTCGCCAATGTTGGTTGAGTATCTTAGATGGAAGCGAGAGCCATGAAGTAGTTTAGTGTCCCTCTCATCACGTCTTTCTGAGTAATTATTCCCGCCAGTTTCCCCTTATCTGTTACCAGGAGCCTGCGGATGTTTTTCTCCGTCATGATTCTGGCGGCTTGGCCGAGGGCTGAGTCGGCTTCAATCGTGATGAGGGGAGAGCTCATGAATTCTTCGACCTTGCTGGCGCATAAGGTTTCAGGGCATGCTTTTCTCATAATATCCCGCTCCGTTACTATCCCCACGGGCTTTCCATCCTTCATGACAACTACGGAACCCACCTTCTTATCCGCCATAAGAGCAATAGCTTCCTTCACTGAAGCCGTGTTCTTCACCGAAAAGATGTTCGACGACATCACATCTCTTACCGCAACATACATCTTCATCTTCTAAAGTCTCCCTATGAATCTAATCCCCATAATGTGTTGTAGAACCTTTTTTAACCTTGACGCACAGACTTAAGCCCAAGATAGCTTTAGGGTATTATCTCAGGAGTAATTACCCACTGAATAGTCCACCGTCCGCCTTCTTCCCTCTCAAGGCAGATAATGCCTCCCATCTTGAACGCCACCAAACCTTTGCTTTCGTCTTCGCAAAGCAAAAGGCCGGAAAGCCTACTTAGATGCGGCAGATGCCCCACAATCATTGTATCCGCCATGGTTTCTGCTAGGCGTTTCTTCCAATGGCTGGGATCCGCCAACGGATCTAAACCCTCAGCCGCTACCACTCCTTTTTCTGGGCGAAGATGTTCAGCCAGAACTTCAGTTGTCTGCTTGGCACGTAGCTTGCCGCTATGAACTATTTGTCCTACTCGAATATGCAAATATTCCTCGGCGTATTTTGCCACCCTCCTAATGTCTTCCCATCCCTTCTTCGAGAGGGGCCTTGACTTATCCTCCTCTTCATGCATGGCCTCCGCATGCTGAACCAAGTACGACCTCATTGAAACTCACACAACAGTTAGCTCCATCTGATTGTGTAACTGATTGTTAAAAACGAGTCGTTTAGAAGTGTATGGGACTGCTCTTTTCTGAGTCACTATAGGTACTTTTTGAACCACTTTAGGCTTAAGTTGATCGCTGTGTTCAGATGCTCGCTTTTCGAGAAGAGGTGGTCTGCGCCTTGCACTATCTCAAGCCTTTTTGGATGAGGGGCATTTTCATACAACTTGCGAGCATGCTCAATAGGAACTATTCCGTCAAGGCTTCCCTGAACGATCAATAGGGGAGGGGAATGTTTTACGGCTTTGAGCAGGTCATAGCTTCGCAAGTCCTCGTAGAAACTCTTCTTGAATCTTCTACCTGAAGGCAGCACATAATAATCGCCTTCCAACTTGGGTATCTGAGGGGTTTCAAAGCGCGGTATCTTGTATGGTGTTGCCAGAGCCACCATAGCCTTTATTCTTTTATTTTGAGCTGCTATTGCAACCATTCCGCCGAAGCTTGAGCTTATGACGCCCAGCCTATTTGTATCTACTTCGCCTTTGTTTTCCAAGTATTCAAGCGCAGATTCATAGTCTCTAATTCTCCCTGTCAAGCTTAGGTCCTCGAACTCACCCTCACTTTTCTCTTCTCCTTCACCGCATCCCCGAAAACTAAATCGCAAGCATGCATAGCCTTCCTCAGAAAGTCTAGATGCGACGGTCGGCCACTTGCCACTGTCCTTGCTGCTTTCTAGGCCGTGTAGGGCGATGATGCAGGGTGCGCCCGTATGTGGCAAATGTAGGTTCCCGAATATTCGCTGGCCTTCGCAATAAAACTCAACAAGCGTCTCCATCCATTAACCAACTACTAAAAGAAGCTCCTTACGTTGGCAAAGTTTCTTTGAACAGCTTCTCTGCCCTTAATAAACCCGGCATGGTTCACAGGAAAGCCATAGTGATGCCCAGGCAGCAAGTATTCAACCTCAAGCCTCGCTAGCTTTTCTATGCTCTGCTTAAGCGCGTAGGGATCTCCGCCGAGAAGGTCTGTTCTCCCCACTCC
>CAZAQQ010000040.1:2687-10335 GCA_964487485.1 uncultured Candidatus Bathyarchaeia archaeon
GGGTGACCGTGCGATATGATAATCAAATCTACATCTCTGATGTTTAGTCCATCCAGTTGTATGGCGTGAAGGAGGTTTTCAAGGTTGAAGAGGTGGCCGGGATCCACAAGCATACGCATCTCACCGTCGAAGATGCAGGTGTTCCCATTATTCTCGAATCCCCTGAAGGGATACCAGTATAATTTTTTCTGCAGCATCATTGAGTATCGCCTTTGTACTTATGGTATGTTTCGCAGGTGTCTTCAAAGCCTTTTCAACTTAGAAACCGCCTCTATGGTAATAGTTAACATCACATGAATTCGGGGGGCAGAGAAGGGTATGATTAACTCGGTAGGTCTAGAGTCAACGGTGGGGTTGGCTTCTTCATTTAAATGAAACCGTTAGAACCCTCACGTAATCCGCAGTATCCGCGCAGGTGTCCGCTGTCTCCTCCATTGAATCAGCTAGGTCTTTTAACACAATCAAGATAGATGGGTTTACTTTTTCGCCGTACTTTATGAATAAAGATTTTATTTCTAGGTATTTGTCGTCAACCTTTTTCTCTTCCTCCTCCACTTGAAGAGAGGTTGTTCTAGCTTGGTATGGGTTCTCACCCAGTTGTTTCAAGCTTTGACGTAATGTTGAAGCACATTTCACAATTCGAGAAGACATCATGGAATAGGCTTCCCAGAGCTCCTCGGGAATCCCTGACCCGATCAATACGAGAACGTTCCTAGCTGAATCCCTGACGTGATCAGCCATCACGTCAAGGCGTTTAACAAGGTGCATAATGTCTTCTCGATCTCTGGATGGAAGGCTTCCCTTGGTTAGTTCCTCAAAGACGCTTCTTCTCAGGTTGTCTATCTCTTCTTCTATTTTGAACAGTCTCTCTATCGTTCCCTTAGCTGCCTCTTCGTCTCCGACGGACGCTGATTTGACAGCCCCCTCCAAGTCGTTCACTGTGTCAAGGGCTAGAGTCATCTGCCTATAAGCTATATCCAAAACTTTGTTCTTCCGCCTCTTTTCAAACCAACGTTCCATTGCATAGAGGCTCCACTAATAACTGCATGCACGCGTTAGGGTAAGAACTATGTGCCATTCCTTCCATATGAATGTAAGTATTCTTCACCTCAGCGGAAACCGAGCCTCAGTCATGTGAATTCATAATTCTTCCAAAATGCGAGTGCTAAGGCTTTTCCCCATTCACTCTTTTCCACCTTGGTTGGCTCTTAACATATGCGTTAATATCAGATCTCCATGCAACCTTTGAGGAGAGAGAAATTCAGCCCTGTCCAAATTCTTGATACTCTATAGAAGCATAGTATAGACTTATATACAGTCGAATGGACTTATATATGGGTCTGTGGCAACTATAAGGAGGGTTCCTACTAGCATCAAGCTCTCCCGGTTTTTGTCCCCTGTCCATCGCAACCAAGGTGACTATGGGTATACTAAGGAGGAACTGAGAAATACCTTTGGATAGGCTTTGTATCGAAAAAATCTTATTCACACAGGGCTCAAACGTAAGATCACATGCAGCTTTGGCATCCGGAAAACTCTTACAGAGATTGCTGAGGCACAGGTCTTAGGCATAAGAGAGGCGGGTTGAAAATCTTGACTCTGACAATTAGACCAGTGAAGCTGAAGCAGTCGATCTATTTTCTGGTTCCAAGTGACATCGCTGACCTAGTAGGCATCGACCCACAATCTGAAGTAACCCTAAGTATTGACGAGCGGGAAGAACAATTCTTTCTGATCTATTCGGTCAACAAATCGAAACCATCGGCTAGATCGAGTTCCGCTGTCTAAATGGCTACTATGATGGTGGTGTCTTCCAGTTGAAGATAAGCTGCGCCGTCATCGCCTCTCTGACCTTGTTGATTTTTGTCGCTTCTACAGGTTTCCTGACGCCGCTTCACTGTGGGGTTTCCCAGACTCCTAGAATTGTCGATCTCATCAGAAATGGTGGATTTGAAGAACCCGAGGAGTGGGATGCATACTATGTCGGCGGACCGGGCTACAGTAGGGTAGTATTCGATACAACAATGGCGCATGATGGCGCATATTCTGCGCGTATCCAATCCAGAGGTGGGCCTTCGCTAGAGTTTGCAGGAGGAGGCATACGCCAAGCAATAACTAGAGACTATCTGAACTTCGACTTGAAGTATGTTTTCTGGATATATCCCAATGTAAAAGGACGGGCGGAAGCCCCTCCGTACACATTGATTCGAACATGGGTGCAACTCGAACTGAAATTGACTTCCAAAGAAAAGAAAGTTGCTAGGCTAATATACCATGTGGCTTGGGGTAATGTGAAGCCCAGCGACAGCGCCGATACCGTAAACTTCTTCATCGACTGCAAAAGAGGTGAATGGAACTATATTGAGAGGAATATCGGAAAAGATTTTGAGGGCAAGTTTGGCTCAGCATCTCAATTCTCCCTGATGGAGGTTGAAGTAGGCTTTGAGCTCCTTCGACAAGGAGGCGCTACGGTCGAAGGCATGCAGGATCCCCTCATTTTCGTGGATGATGTTAGCCTGCAAATGATTCTACCTGTAGTGAAAGCCTCAAGCTCGATTTCATGCTCTGTCTCGCTTTCAAACGTAAGGGAGGGCGAATCAATCAATATTTCAGGCTTCCTTTCCCCAGCCCGTGGCAGCGTCCCCATCAAATTGACCTACAAGAAGCCAGACGGCTCAACCTTCACAAAATCCATTACAACTTCGCCTGAAGGCAGATTCGCCGATGCACAAGTGCCAAATGTCGTAGGTGAATGGACCGTGTTCGCAAGTTGGAGCGGAGACGAAGGAACCCTCGCAGCAACAAGCCCATCAATCTCATTCACCGTAGAAGCGAAGCCCAAGCCGCCACCACCGCCGCCGCTCATCGAACAGACGACCGTTGGTTTGCTCAGCATAGTAATCGCCATAATCATCGCTCCAACGTTCATTTTGTTGATGAAAAGAAGGAAGTCAGCGGCACCCGAAGCTGAAAGAAAGCCTCAGAAAGCTCGAGCATCGAGGTTCTCCAAGCAACTAGGACTCGACCACAGCCATTTAAGGGGAAAAAAGATTCTGTTTGAGTTCGACCCATCCGCACCTTACGAGAGGCTTGTCAGGGATTTTGGCTTGGAATGCGCCTCCGAAAACGAGGCGGTTGTCGTACTGACGCGAAGGGGAAGCGCCATTCAAAGGATCTTTGAGCGTGAGGAGGGTGTTGAGCTCGTTGACGTAACTCCCCAAACAATGCTCACCCCCATCCTAAATGAGCACCCTAGAGGGCCTTTTAGCGTAGTCTACGACAGCCTCACCGACTTAGCTCTATCAGTAGGTCCTCAAGTCGCCTACAAGTTTGCACGGGACTCGATTCAACTGTTATCCGATTCTAGAATAACCGCCCTCTTTTTGCTCAACCCATCCGCCCACGAGACGAAAGAGGTCAGCAGCCTGAGGGGTCTTTTTGGCAACCAAGTGGTTTGTGGAAAACGGGGGATAACTAGCTCCAGATTTTGCTAATCAACAGAGGAAGCAACAATTCGACAAGCCTCATTCCCATTATCACTCATGAAGATCGCGTCCCCCATCGATGTTCATAGGAAAGAACCGATCGATCGAATGGATGTGATTCTCACTTTTCGTTAAGGTAGGATGTATTCCGTATTGTCTTGAATCAAACATACAGTATAACTTGGTGGGCCGGAGGAGACTTGAACTCCTGACCGTGCGGCCTCAAAGTTTCCGCGTGTAAGGCGGATGTCCACACCAAGCTAGACGACCGGCCCTTGAGTTGTATTCGGAATTCATTATTATAAGGCTTTTAGAGCTGTTGATCGCGCCGCGGCAAGAGTTGATGCAGATACCTCAATTCTTTTCTAGCTTCTCCCATTCTAGCAATAGGGACGTGAAATACAACAACTATTTTATTTTGTTAGGCAGCTATGTTTGGAGTAACTAGGTGGGGGGATGGCTTTTGTCTGCGAAAGAGCCGCTGGTATACATAGACGGCGTCTACTACCTAAAGTCTCAAGCCAGAATATCTGTTTACGATCATGGATTTCTCTATGGCGACGGAGTTTTCGAAAGCGCTAGATCCTACGGCGGAAGAGTCTTCAAGCTGAAGGAGCATGTTGACAGGCTTTACAAGTCAGCGCACACCATTAAGCTAACTATCCCAATGGCGAAAGAGGAAATGCTGAAGGCTGTCTTGGAGACTTTTCGAAAAAACAATCTGAAAGACGCCTATGTTCGCATAGTCGTAACCCGCGGGTTAGGAGACTTGGGACTTGACCCAAGAAAATGCCCAAAGCCAACCGTTATAGTTATCGCTGAACCTCTACTGCCTCTTCTAGGGGTGGAAGCTGCGGAGAAAGGTGTGGCTGCCATCATATCTTCTGTCCGAAGGGACCCTGTAGATTCCACAACCCATGAAGTAAAATCTCTGAACTATCTAAACAGCATCCTAGCGAAGCTGGAAGCTAACGAGGCAGGTGTAAGCGAAGCCATCATCTTGGATCATAGAGGTCTCATTTGCGAGGCAACTGGCGAAAACATTTTCATTATCAGGGAAGGCAAGATCTACACGCCTCCGACATCGACAGGAGCCTTGCCTGGCATTACCCGCGGAGTAACAATGGAGTTGGCTGAGAAACTAGGGTACAAGGTGTATGAGAAGGACATAACCGTTCATGAGTTGTTCAATGCCGACGAGGCCTTTATGACTGGAACGGCTGCTGAAATAGTTCCATTGGTGAAAATAGCTGGAAGAACTGTAGCTGACGGAAAACCGGGAAAAATCACAAAGCACTTGGTGCAAGAATTCAAGAAACTGACTGAGAAAGAAGGGTCTCCAATCTATTCTTCATAGTCATTCTGCCCAAAGGCGACTTGATGGTGGAACATCGAAGTTGAAAGAAGAGTATCATTTGGAAGATTGAAGAACATCTGGGTAGCTCTTCAGACACTCAGTCCTTTCTGAGATGTAAAGTCTGTATAGTATGTTTCGTCTGGACTATCAAAAAAAGAGAGGGGTTTAGGAAATGAAGCGCTTAATTGTTGCTTCAGACGGCGGCTTCGTAGCCAAACTCACTGGAACGTTGACTATGAGATTTGCGAATAGGCCCCAAATGCCTGCGTGTATCTGAAGCGGTTCTGGACTCACCGTCGTGGGTAGGCCGGGCGTCGTTATAAGTACCACTATTACGCCAACCACTATCCCGGCGAAGACGCCTGCTCTAGTTACCTTTTTCCACGCGAGTCCAAAGATCCATCCTGGGAAGAATTGGACTACGCCACTGTAAGCCACTAAGAGAAGGAACACGAGTAGTTGTGGGTAGTATAGGGCTAGGATTAGGCACACGACAGTGAAGACTAAAGACAGCACTCGTGCAGCCCAAGCAGTAGCCATATCGCTGGCTTTCGGCCAGAATCCCCTTTGTACTATGTTTCTCGCCACTAACGTAGATTCGCATTGAACCAATCCAGCGCCGTTAGATATAGCTGCTGCAAGCCCTCCTGCACCGACTAAGCCCACTATCCACGGATTGAAGAACCATTTCAGAGTCCATAACGGCGTAGTCTGGGTGTGCCAGCTTGAGGCCTGTGATTCCGGGGAAAAGCAGGAGCGCTGCATAGCCTACGAATACGATGGGAATACCGAGGAGGGCGTACCATGACATCCAAGCGCAAGTTCGCATTATGTCTTTTTCTTGTTTGGCAGCGTAGGCTCTTTGGGTTAGGTGTGGAAACATCCAGAAACCGAATGTGGTGAGGAGGACGCTCGACATGTACCAAGGTAAGCCGTGTATACCTCTGGCTCCAAGTAGCGTCAGGTGCTGAGGACTTGTAGCAAGAACCTTCCTGAACATAGGTTCCAAGCCGCCGAATGCGACTACTACGACGGCTATCGCTACGAATGCGGCGACGAACATTAGAATACCTTGAAGGAAGTTTGTCCATGCTATGCCTCGATAGCCACCAACGAATACAAAGATGGCGGTGCAGACGAAGGCTATGAGTATCGCTGGAGTGCGGGCGATTGCCCCGTAGCTTGCAATCTCTACAACGATGCCTCAAAGATAGGGTTAGACTCAATTGAGGCTTTAAAGTTTGACTTTGAACTAAGACACGAAACTGATAGGTGAGCCGTCACTAGAGGCATAGGCTCCCTTTCAATTCGTGAGCGTGTCGACTGTGCTATTTCTGCTTTAATTCGACTTCAACCTCATCTCCAAAGGTTCTTTTAAGGTCGGCTGCCATCTTTTCATAGTCCCCTATTCTCTCAATTTCGATGACCAGTTCTCTATCATCAAGTACGACTAGTCTTCCATGCTTATTGATGATTTCCACAACCTTTGCAGGATCCGTAGTAACCCAGCCCTTCATCCTTAGGGCCAGTTCTTCTCCAGTGAAATTCCTCTCAATGACTAAGTCGATCCTTCTCTTCTTAGCTTCCCAACCGATGAGGGAGGATTGAACGATGATGGGTGAAACAGGATCATGCATAGCAGCGCACTTAAACCACAGTTTTGCCCTAATCATTTCCACTCTACCCCGCCCAAGTTCTAAACTAGCCAAGCCGAGAATGCGTTTAAGTAATTTTTGGAAGCGTACAAGTTTCAGCCGATCATACTCTGATAGGAGAACTATCTTAGCAAGCAGAACAATCATATTGGGAGAGGGTAGACCTACATTACAGAGGAGGGAAGGGCTCCATGGATTTAAGTGACGCAATCAGAGCAAGGAAAAGCATTCGAGCCTTCAAAGAAGACCGAGTGCAGGTAAAGACTGTTGAAGAAATTCTGGAGATGGCTGTTCAGGCTCCCTCTGCACTCAACCTCCAGCCTTGGGAGTTCACCGTGGTCATGGATGAGGAAAGAAAGAGGCTTAGCCGCAGACTCTTGAAAGCCTATCGAGAAAGAAGAATCGGATGTGGCCCCGGCACTGCGAGCCCGCTCCCTAAACAGCTTACACAAAGGCTGGAAGCAACTTCTCGAATCATGACTCCCCGAATCGAGGCGGTTGGTGCCACCTTCGATAGTTTCATTAATGAGGGAAGTCTCGATTTCTACGGCGCTCCCGTAGCCCTAATCATGTGCATCGATAGCGTACTTCCAAAATCCTACTTAGTCTCAATTGGAGCAGCCTTAGGATACCTCGTATTGGCTGCACATGCAAAGGAATTGGGCACATGCCCGATAGGGCTCATCAACGCCTATGCAGACGAGGTTAAAGATGCCCTAAACATACCGGAGGATAAAGAAGTGGTCGTGGGCGTAGCCTTAGGATACCCTGACTGGGATTCCCCTGTCAATAACTTCGAAACTACTAGAGATAGGTTAGAGGAAGTTACGCGGTGGATATAGAGAAACTGCTCCCCACCTCTTATACGGTCCTTACACAAATATTCCCCTATTCCATATTCTGCTCGTAATACATGTCGTTGAAAAGTCAGTCATATTCGTTATCTAAACCAGCACTAATTCGCCTCAGAAGCATTGACATAGTTCCCATTCTATCTAGGAAGCGAGTCTATGGCTCGGTCATATGAATATTAGCGAGAAAAGTTATATTATTTCAAGCGGAATAACGCGTTATTGCTGGGTGATTGATTGTGGTCTCAGTCGCAGAAAGAGCGAAGATCCCTAGATCGGCTACTGTTGGAATGCAAAATA
>CAZAQQ010000041.1:0-4460 GCA_964487485.1 uncultured Candidatus Bathyarchaeia archaeon
TGGCGGCAAATCCTATCCAGCCTAGTAATTTGCTACTTCGCTAGGTCAATTTACACTCCAGAAATTGTGGAAAAAGCATTGAGGGTTGTTGGGCATGAATTCAGCCAAGAAAATTTGAAGAAACTCGGCGCAGAAATCCTAAAAGCCAAGTATGAGTTCAAGGCTAGAGAAGGCTTCGACCCGGGAAAACTCAGAATTCCTAGAAGAATCTTCGAGACACTGACACCAATGGGAGCGCTCAAAGAACAATTCATCACGAAAAGCATTGAATCACTCATGGAGAAATTCCGAAGTAGCTGAAGAGTCGTTAGGTAGCAATAATAGACCTATTCTTTCTTCTACATTCCTATTCATTCTAAGAACCCATTCTGCATGTCCCCAGGTGCTGAAATCAGTTTCGAAATTCGAGAGGGTTCTGACCCCATGGATTCGCTGATGTTCAACTTCTAGTCTAACTTATGGCAAAAAATGCGTGCCTGTCTTTCCAAGTAATGCGCGTGCAATATTCGCTGGGCTTGTGATAATAGCCTCTTTCCCCCCCATCTCAAGGAAGTTGATGACGGCTTGGATTTTTGGGCCCATGCTGCCTGGGGGAAACTGTCCTTCTTCATAATACTTTTTAGCTTCGGTTAAGGTCATTCTGTCAAGCAGTTTCTGATTAGGCTTACCAAAGTTTAGTGCCACTTTCTCCATGTCTGTAGATATAAGAAAGAGGTCAGCCTTTATGCCCATGGCAAGGAGAGCTGAGGCGTAGTCCTTATCGATAACCGCCTCCACCCCTTTCAATTCGCCGCCTTCCTCAATGACGGGGATGCCCCCGCCTCCAACAGCGATGACAATGAGCCCTTGGTCAAGAAGAATCTTAATGACATCTTGTTCGATGATGCGTTTGGGCATGGGCGAGGGCATCGCGCGTCTCCAGCCACGCCCAGCGTCCTCCATCATGTTCCATCCTCGTTCGGCCCGGTATCTCTTAGCTTTTTCCTCATCATAGAAAGGCCCGATAGGCTTTGTGGGATTTTGAAAAGCTGGATCATTCTTGTCCACCAGCACTTGCGTCATAACGGTGACCGCCTGCTTCTTGATGCCCCGCCGATTGAACTCGTTACCCAGACTTTGCTGGATCATATAGCCGATAGCTCCTTGAGTGTCAGCTCCACAGGAATCCAGTGGCACAGTATGCAACACATGGCTAGAAAGCTCAGAACGAAGAAGAATGAAGCCTATCTGAGGCCCATTACCATGGGTTATAACCGCATCCCAGCCCTGTTCTATCATGCTGGCGATATGGGCACAGGCCTCTCGAGTAGCCTCAAATTGATCGGGCACCGTCTGATGGTCTTTATCCTTAATCAGGGAGTTGCCACCGATACCAACAACTGCGATTTTTGCCAATTGCTTTTCCTCTGCGAATTAGTCGAGTTCAGTTTCTATTAGTACTAGTTGTGTTATGATTAATGGAGGCGATTGAGAATCCTGAGGGCGTACTTCACTTACTCTTCGCAGCGAAGTAGGGAATTACTTTCTCCCCAAATAGCTTCATCGCCTCTACAGTCTTCTTGTGGCTGAAGCCTTTGAACTGAATGCGGAACACCATGTGGTTTACCCCTAACTCCTTGCCATATTTCTCGATTTGACCTATACATTCATCAGGGCTGCCTATGATAATTGTATCCTTTAGCAGAGATTCGAAGGTAATGTCCTCCTCTCGATCATAGCACATCTTCAAAATGGGTAGGTTCCAGCGAAAGTAGAGCCTGTACTTCCCCACCATCTGCATCTCCACATCCTTGCGCGCCGTATCAAGATCCTTTGCAATGTACACTTCTCTTAATAGTGGGACTTCAATTCTGCTGAAGTCCTTGCCATACTTTTTCAACATTTGCCTATATATCGCGAAGACCTCTTTGTGCTTGGATAGAGGAGTGGATTGATCCGCAAACCACGCATCTCCAAGCCTTGCCATACGCTCCAACGCTTCCTTGGGCGCAGCTCCACTAGCTCCTATCCAAATAGGCAGATTTCTCTGCACGGGCTTTGGGTTCACTGACGCATCCACCAATGTAAAATGCTTTCCACGATGTGTAACTCGAGGCTCGCTCCAAAGTCTCCTAAGCAGTGGGATCTGCTCCTCCAACATGGATGTACGCGCACTGTAGGGAATTCTGAAACCTGTGAATTCTTCGCGCCTGTACCCTATGCTTGCGCCGAGGATCATCCTCCCTCCCGATAACACATCCAGCATGGCTACATCTTCAGCGATCCTAAGCGGATAATGGAAGGGCAAGATTACGGTGCCTGTCCCGATTTTCAACTTCTTCGTATGGGATGCAAGTCCAGCCAAAGTGACAAAGGGTGGGAAAAAATTGTCTTCGCTGACGTGATGTTCAACCAACCAGATTGAACTGAATCCGTATTTTTCCAATAGTATAGCTTGCTCTACCATTTCGTTATATTTCTGGACGCAATCTTCTCCAGACAGATGTTGGGCAAGGGGAAGCACACCAAACTTCAACTTGATCATCACATGCGAAACGCTTTGTCTTGTGGGTCGGAATATTTCAACTCTAGCTCCATTTCAATTGATGCTGGAGCCCTTTTTGGAAATCGGGGCAGTGTTAAGGGGCTTTTTCTAATTATATTTTATGGTTTGGATAATATGGAGTTGGGGAAGCTAAGCGTAAAAGAACTTCCGCTAGGGCTATTGTTTCGCGGCTGGTCGCATACTTTTTTCACTAGAGATCTCGCATAATAGAAGTGAAAGATATATTAAACCAATGACGGGGACTATACTGTCATGGTCAACTTAAGAAACAGAGACTTTCTTGCTCTGATGGATTTTACATCAGAAGAGCTTCAAACCATACTTGCAACTGCTCACGATCTGAAGAGGAAGCAGGTCAGAGGGGAATCGCATAAGCTCCTAGAGGCTAAGTCCGTAGCCATGGTTTTTATGGCCCCTTCTACGAGGACAAGAATTTCTTTTGAAACAGCTATGACCCAACTGGGGGGGCATGCTCAATACCTTGTTCCAGAAACTATGCAGTTGGTTAATAAGGAAACTTGGATTGACACAGCTAAAGTTCTTGACAGATATGTCGACGGAATTGTTATGAGAATGTACAATCTGGAGCGATATGGTATGGCGAGAGATATGTTGAAGACTGTAGCCGAAAATGCAACCATTCCATTGATCAACGCTGCAGATGATATGGATCATCCATGCCAAGTAATGGCGGATATGATGACACTACAAGAGAAGCATAGTGATCTTGGGAGTGTAAGAGTGGTGATGAGCTGGGCCTACTCAGATAGACTCAAAACTGCGGGTGTTCCCCAATCAATGACTGTAGCTGCTGGTTTATTGGGTATGAAGCTGACTTTAGCTCATCCTAAAGGCTACGATATCGATCCAAAGTACTTGAAGTTCGCAAAAGAGGCTTCGGAAAGAACTGGAGGAAGCATTGAAGTTGTTCACGATCTTAATGAGGCAGTTAAGAACGCTGACGTAGTGTACGCAAAGAGTTGGAGAGGTTGCATGATGAATGAACAGGAAGACAAGGCTCACAGAGTGAAATTCAAAGACTGGATTATTACTGAACCTCTAATGTCAAAAGGCAACAGACAAGCACAATACATGCATTGCGCTCCCATCGACAGGAACAAAGAGGTTACGGATGAAGTCGTGGATGGGCCACGCTCATTGGTTTTTGACCAAGCTGAAAACCGCCTTCATGCTCAGAAGGCAGTATTAGCACTCCTCCTAAGTTGATCAACCCTAGAAATTACTTAGACGCTAAAGAGCGCATCGTTCTTAAACTGCACACAATAGAACTATGAATCTTAGCAAGCTCAATGAGGCATACCCTGACAGGTTTTTTTAAGTGCTGCACTTGAACTTACTGAAATAGTTCCTTATCCACGTTTTCAGCTCCTTCAACTCGCCTCTTCTCCTCCTTCTCCTAGCCATACCTTTCTTAATTTTCTCCATAACCTCATTTTTGTTGATACTCATGAGCCTCCTATTCCTCATGAGAATCTTGCCATTCACAATGACGGTATCCACATCCAAACTTCGGGCGCGGCTCACAATCAAATCCATTGCAGGTAGCTGCGGAATGCCACTGGGTGAGAAGATACGTTCACTATTCAGTATGATTATGTCGGCTTTCATCCCCTCCTTCAAGGCCCCCGTAGCTCCCTCTTGGAGAATTGCCCTTGAGCCTGCTATAGTAGCCATGTCCAAAATTTGATTTGAACTCAGCTTCGTAGCTTCTATACCGTATTTTCTATGTATAAAATAGTTAAGCCTCATTTCTTGGAAGAAATCCTCATCATCATCAATGCCTAGAGCATCAGTGCCTAACGCTACATTTACGCCCTTCTCCTTCATACGAAGAATTGGGGCCATCCCACTAAAAAGTCGAAGATTTGAGCTCAGATTATGGACAGCGGTGGCT
>CAZAQQ010000041.1:4560-10328 GCA_964487485.1 uncultured Candidatus Bathyarchaeia archaeon
CCGAATCATACCTACCCCTCCCTCATCCTGATCTTCCACAAAAGGAGCGATGGCTACTCTTAATCCAGAGTCTGCCCATGCTTTAGCAACCTTATCTAGGTCATCTCTATACTCCTTTGAATTCATGGGTTCGACGCCATAGTGGTGGTGTAGAATGGAGGTTATGCCCGATTCGATTTCGTTCACTGCCGCAAGAATCGCATCATCGTAAGTATCAACATCACCCTTATGTTCGTAGTAGGAAAGTAATCGTGTCTCGAGAGGCTCATCAACCACACCTCGTTGCAGTGTACTTATGCCCTTGCCGTGGTGGTGCGCGTTAATAAACCCGGGCATCACTACACTATTCTCGGAGCCCAGCTTTACATCAAAATGATAATTCTTTGCGATGTTTCTGTACTTACCCAAATCACGTATGATATCATCTTCAACATATAGTGCTCCGTCGCGAATTACTTTACGCTGTGTTCCAGAACCTGCGAAGAGCCATTTTCCTCTTACCAGAATCTTCAAGAAATACGCCTCTACACCAAGAGTACTTATGGTTCTTGATGGTTAGTTTTCTCAGTATATCTGTAGTGGTATTGTCCCCAGCCGCGCTTTCCTACCACTTCTCCTTCTTCAGAGACAACTGCCCCTCTGACTAGAGTCATGACAGGCCATCCCCTAAGAATCCAGCCTTCATATATTGTATAGTCTGAGCGTGACTTGAGGAGCTCGGGTGTAACTTTCTTTTCTTTTTTTAGATCGACAATAGTGAGATCTGCGTCTGAGCCTACATTAATCATGCCCTTCTTTGGAAAAAGGTTGAATATCCGAGCAGTGTTGTAACTGGTTGTCTCGACTACTTTGTCTAGCCCTATTCTGCCCTTACGTACGCCTTCACTTAGAAGGAGTGGTAGTACTAATGGTGAGCCTGGAAAGCCTACGAGGGCAGACCAGACATCTCCCCGCCCTATCTTCTGAGTCTTAATGTTAGGCACATGATCGCTGCTTATAGTTGAAATGAGGCCCTCATTGACAGCACTCCAGATTTCTTCCATATCTTTTCTGCCTCTTATAGGAGGCTTAACCTTTGCGAGAATGCCTGCAGGGCTATCTTTAGTCTGGGTCAAGTAGTGGATCTGAGTTTCAGCATCAAACTTTGATCCTTGATTCTTTGCCTCCCTCAGGATCTCAACGGATTCACTTGCGCTTATGTGCACGATATGGATCTTCGCATTTGTCAGCGCAGAGAAGTACAATACTCGTTTCAAGTTTTCAGCTTCAGCAAAGCCTGGTCTGGCTTTTGCCCAACCCTCTAATCCCCTATCAGTCTTTGCTACGCGTGCAGTCATATCTCTAATTATTTCAGCATTCTCACAATGGGCACAAGCCTTAACGTTACCTCCAATTTGCGCAATCTTCTCGAGAGCCCTATATACAAAACCATCATCAATGCTGAATTCCGCTGAGGATACGGGTACACCTGTCACTTTATAGTCTAAATATAGTTTGAATGAAGATATGCCAAAACGGTTAACATACTCTTCAAGTTCGTCAATCTGTGTATTGTTGATTAGGCCTAGGTGGAAAGAGAAATCTATCATTGAACTTCTTGCGGCCGCATCCTTGGCAGAAGGAAAAGTGTCCTTGTAGGAACCTTCAGCCCTAAAGTAGTTTATGATAGTGGTTACCCCGCCTACAGAGGCTGAAGCAGTTTCGGTGGCGAAATCTTCTTCAATCTGGTTGTAGAAACCAAGGTGAGTGTGAGGGTCAATTATCCCTGGAAAAACAAGAAGCCCATCTGCGTCAATAACCCTGTCAGCTTGAGGAGTTAGAGCTTCGCTGCAGATGGATGCGATCTTCCCATCTTCTATGACTATCGAAGCTGAAACAAGTTCCTTGCTGGGCAGCATTATCCTACCGTTCTTAATTACAATGTCAGCGATCAAAACAATCCACACAGCATATTAGGCCGCACAATATTAATTCTCCGAAGCTGTCTCCTATCCTTTTTTTGACCTAGCATCTTAAGCCATATTCAAAGCTTTTCAACTCTAGAAAGGCATTGGTGCGTGTGGAAATTACTCATCTCTCAGGCCGGCAATACGGTTGCCCACTGATGACCGTTACTATCAAGCGCTGTGAATAATCTCTGAGCCAGCAATGACGCCTTTGCATGAGTTTTGGTTATACTCTTGAATATGATTTGCTGAGAATGTCTGCTATATGTAAGACCGTAAATCTTTCCATTTTAAGGTTCTTAGCAGATTGAGAGATTTGATCAATGTAGAGCGGGCGAGAGGTAGCCACAGCATCAGGTTCAATTTTTGTGATTGAACGAACTTTTTTTGCGCCAGTCATATCTGCTATATTCGGTGGAGAGGCCTATGGAGATGTTTGCCCGCATCTGAGATTTCATCGCCTCAACAACAATAACTTGAAGATGAAATGGACAACACATAAATAGTTTAACCCATCTAATGAGCGGGCATGAATTCCACAACCATCAAAAGAGTTAAGGCAAGACAAGTCATAGACACTAGAGCCGAATATACCATAGAAGTTCAAGTTGAAACTGATGGGTCTGGAGTTGGAATCTGCGCAGCTCCTAGAGGGGCACCTATGAGTCGAGGAGAATGGGAACCTCCGTCCTATCCTGAGGGTGGAATTGAAGAAGCAATCAAACTTGTCCACGATAGAGTCGGTCCAAGCTTGAAGGGGATGGATGCAAGAAACCAACAGCTCATAGATTCAACGCTGCACAAAATAGATGGGACATCTCGGTTCAAAAAACTTGGTGCAAACACTTCTACCGCTGTCTCCATCGCTGTAGCAAAGGCAGCTGCTGCAACATTGGGATTACCTCTTTACAGATACGTTGGTACAGCTTTTTCGTCAGAACTCCCAGTACCACTCGCAAACATTATCGGCGGCGGTCCGCACTCACGTGAAGGCAAAGCACCGGATTTCCAAGAACATATGGTGATACCTATGAACGCTAAGAGTATGACGGAGGTAAACAAGTCCGTAATACTAGCCTACAGGAAGGCCAGAGAATTGTGCCTTAAGGCTGACTTAGCTTGGACAGGTGGGAAGGACGACGAAGGAGCTTGGGTACCGAGCCTCACCGGAAGAAAGATACTCGAAATCCTTACACAAGTAGCTGCCCAAGTTGAAAGCGAGACTGGAGTAAAGATGCGAGTGGGTGTCGATTGCGCAATTGGCCGGCTTTGGGATCAGAAGAAAAGTGTGTATAGATACCCACAAGAGAACGTTAACAGAGATCCTGGGGAACAGATAGAATACATATCAGACTTAATCAGTACCTTTCCCCTATACTACGTAGAAGACTTCGTTCATAATGATGATTACGATGGCTACGTCGAAATAACGAAGAAGTTCGGGCATAGGATTCTAGTTTGCGGTGACGACTTGTTCGCGTGCAATATTGATAGGTTGTGGAAAGGGATTGAGATGGGTGCAGCAAACTCGTTAATTATCAAAGTAAACATGGCAGGAACACTCACTGACACATACCGTGTCGTCGAGCTCGCTCACAAGCACGGATACATACCAGTGAAGTCTTGTAGATCCGGAGAAACTGAAGACACGACGATTACACATCTATCCGTAGCTTGGAATTGTCCATTTAGCAAGTTCGCCGTAGGCGAAAAAGGCGCAGCTAAGGTAAACGAACTTATAAGAATTGAGGAAGACCTCGGTTTTGCCGCCAAAGTGGCAAAGTCTAGAATAGGTCCCTAAGTCAAGCAGAAGACCCATTACTATTAAACGAGCGAAATTTCTCCATCTTCAATACTGGGTTATCAAGACCCCTTGGCTAACTCCATTTTTTTCTTATATCTTGAGAGCAATCTCTAATCCTTCCTGAATCGCTTCGAAGGCCTCGCGAGGTTCTACGCAGTCGCCGACTGCATAGAGTTCCGGTACTTTCCCCTTTAGTTCATCTACCAGCTTCCTATTGGACTGGGCGCCAGCTGCCAAGACGACAGTGTCAGCTTCTATGAACTCCTCCTTTCCAGCTCTAGAAACTATAATTCCATCCTTTGTTACCCTCATAATCCTTGTATTGATGAAGATCTTGACACCCCTTTCCAAAATCCTTCTCAAAAGAACCTTTCCATTAGTGTTGGCCACATTCAAACCTATATCCTCTAACATCTCAATTATCGTCACGTCATGACGCGATTCAGAGAGGAGATCAGCTGTCTCAGCTCCAACGTTTCCACAACCTACTACGACGATCTTTCTTCCTACATTGGACTTCCCCGCCAAGACATTCCACGCTGTTACCACATTTTTTGAATCTATCCCTGGCACATCCGGTCTAGTGGGAGACGAGCCTGTAGCAACGATTACAACGTCAGGCTTCAGGCTCTCTGCGGTTTTAAGGTCAACTTCGTGCTCCAATTTCACTGTAACATTTAGCTTTTGGAGTTGATGCCTATAATAATCGATTACTTCTAAGAAGATCCCCTTGTAGGGCGGAACTGCAGCTACTCTTAGCTGACCACCTAAGGCAACATCCTTCTCATATAGAAAAACTCTATGTCCCCTTAAGGCAGCTATACGAGCAGCCTCTAACCCAGCTGGCCCCCCTCCCACCACTAAAACCTTCTTTGGGTGGTCAGTAGGAACAATTTGATATCTACCTTCATCCCCAGCAAAGAGATTTATCGTGCATTTCACATCTACGTTGTCAAAGAGTCTTTCATCGCAACGGATACAGGATATGCATCTCCTAATCTCCTCTGACCGGCCCTCATACGCCTTACGTGGAAAATCAGGATCCGCAATCAAGGCTCTACCGAGCTCTACGATGTCTACTTTTTTCTCCTCCAGAATCTTCTCAGCCAACTCCGGCGTTCTTATCCTGCCAGCTATGGAGACAGGTATACCCACAACCTTCTTGATCTCCACTGCTAGATGTACATTGCAACCTTCTGGAAGAGCCCTTGGAGGAACCTGATACTCATGCGACTCTCTAGTACCCGCAGAGACATTTATGGCATCGACACCAACATCTTCTAAGCATTTGGCTATGGCTTTCGAGTCCTCTATGGTTATGCCCTCGGGCAAGTAATCATCACCATTTATCCTGACCATTATCGGAGTATTACCAATCTTCTCCCTGATGCGTTCTATAATCCGCTGCAGAAACCTCATCCTACCGTTCAGATCTCCACCATATTCATCCACGCGTTTGTTGGCGAAGGGGGATAAGAAGCTCCAAAGTAGGTAGCCGTGGGCAGCCATTATCTGGACTATATCGTACCCGGCAACTTTTGCCCTTCTAGCGGCTTCACCATAAGCTTCTACGAGTTCGTCTATCTCTGATACCTTCAATGTTCTAGGAATGGTGCTAACGCCCCACCCTTGACAAAGAACACTTGATGCTGAGGCTGGATACTGCCCGATTGCCTTTGGCGAGATCTGCCTTCCTCCATGGTGAAGCTGAACCGCTACTTTCGCTCCATAGGTATGCATGGCAGAAGTCAGCTCCTTCAAGCCTGGAATACATTCGTCGCTACAGATGCTCATCCTGTTTGGGCCGCCTTTCCCATCGGGATGGACATAGCTAGATTCTGTGACTATGACTCCCACTCCGCCCTCCGCTCTGGCAGCGTAGTAATCTTTCATCCGTTCAGTCACGTAACCCTCAGGTGTAGCGTAATGAGTGGCCATCGGACTCATCATAATTCTGTTCTTGACTTCTACGTTCCCTATTTTAATTGGCTCAAACAGTAGCGGGAACACAAACGCCA
>CAZAQQ010000042.1:0-10138 GCA_964487485.1 uncultured Candidatus Bathyarchaeia archaeon
CGGAGCTATCAGAGGCTTGGGCAAGTTAGGTGTTGTCGATTTTGACGCTCACATGGATCTAAGAGATCGTTATCCTGAGCGGCAGGAATACAGCCATGCGACGGTGATGAGAAGAATATGCGAGGCTGTCGGGGCCTCAAACATAGTTCAAGTAGGCGTTAGGGCAATTTGCAAGGAAGAATACGAATATGCGCAACGGGAGGGCATTGCCTACATCACCAGTCGAGACATTGTTGAAAGCGGCACCTCCGAAATCGCAGCAAAAATCAAGGAGCAGGTTAAAGGCTTAGGCAGACTTTACTTCACCGTCGACTTAGATGTACTGGATCCAGCCTACGCTCCTGCCGTTGGCAACCCGGAGCCGGAAGGAATTAGCACAAGGAATTTGCTAGACATCATCCAGAGCATTGTGGACGGTCGTATTGTGGGCTTTGATGTCTGCGAAGTTTGCCCGGCCTACGACAGTGGAACAACAGCAGCGCAAGCTGCTAGAATCATCTTAGAGCTTTTCAGCTTGGCACATCGCGCAAAGAATTTGAGATAAAGATTTTCCCGACGCGTAACTGGATTTCGGTCAAGCTTAGAACGCCCGTACCATTGGGCTTTCCGCTTGTGTTCTCTGAGAAAGCTAAATTATAAATAGAGTTCAACTAAGCTGTTGCATGAAAAGGTTGGCGAAATGGCTGCGCCGACGGTGCGAACGCTTATCGAAGACCTTGAGGCTTTGGAGAAGGCAGTCACACCTCTAAGAGATCAAAGGGATCAAGTGAGAGAAGAAGCAGGGAAGTGGGCGAAAAAGAGGGACGAATTGAACAAAAAGCTACAGGGAATAGCTAAAGAAATCCGGGAATACAAGGCGAAGAGAAATGATTTGAACGAGAAAGTTCAACAACTTAAGGCCCAAAGGGACGAGATGTACAGGAAAATTGCTGAAAAAAGAGAGGAAATGAAGAAGATACTGGACAAACTTGAACCTCTTCAGAAGCAGGGTTTCAGAGGAGTATCCGCCCTAAAGAAAAGGTTGGATGAACTGGAATGGGAGATTCAAACAAACCCCTATAACCCCAACGACGAAAAGTGGTTAATCGATCAAATAAAATCCCTTGAGTCACAGCTAGTAGTGCCTAGAAAAGTGGAAGATTTGAAACAGAAACTTATGGAATTGCGCATAGAAATTGGCGGCCTCAGAATAAGAGCTAAGAAAACCCATGCAGAGTTGACGCAGATTGCCAACGAAAGCGAAGGATATCACACAAAGATGATGGAGTTTGTGAAAGAGGCTTCTGCGATAAAAGAGAAGGCAGATGAAGCTCACAAGACGTATTTGGAGAACAAGGCCAAAGCCGATGAAATTCATCACGAGTACGCTGCGAACGCGGTTAAGATGAAGGAACTCAAGCAACAAATCAGGAATCTGGAGCAGTTGGAGCGATCCAAGAAAAGTGAAGAGGTGAAAAAGAAGACTGAGGAAACAGCTGCTCACAAAATGAAAAGAGGTCAAAAACTGTCTTTTGAAGAATTCAAGGCTTTGGTTGAAAAAGGAGCAATTTAACGCTGACCTGAGGAGTTAAGGCGAATTATCGTCTCTAGGAACCATGTGAAGGTCTGAGAATTTGGTAGAAGCTAAAGTGGCCTTGATTGGCGGAACAGGATTGGAGCAACTTCTGGAGGATGGAAGCGAAATTAGAGTTGGAACGCCTTTTGGGCCTTCTCCCACCATGATTTTGGGCAAAATAGGCAATCAAAGCGTTGTCTTCATGCCTAGACACGGGTTAACCCATTACGCTCCGCCGCATAAAGTGAACTATCGAGCCAATGTCTGGAGCCTGCGAAAAATGGGAGTAGTCAGGATCATTGCGACCAACGCCGTTGGGGCTATAAATGAGAGATTTAAGCCAAGCGATTTCGTGGTTCCTCACGATCTAGTTGACTTCACCAAGACTAGAATCCAAACTTACTATGACGAAGCGCCAGTAACCCATATTGATGTAACCGAGCCCTACTGCCCTGAACTCAGAAACATCCTAGTCAAGGTTGCTGGAAAACACGGCAATGTCTGGAGTGAAGCAGTGTTAGCTTGCACAGAGGGTCCGAGGTATGAAACTCCCTCTGAAATAAACATGTTGAAGACGGTAGGCTGCGATATAGTCGGTATGACTGGGTCTCCAGAAGCCTTCCTTGCAAGGGAATTAGAAATCTGCTATGCTACCATATGCTTTGTCTCAAACATGGCTGCTGGGCTCCAAAAGAGGTTGACTGCAGAAGAGGTTCTTGAGGCGGCGCGGAAGGTGTTGCCAGCACTGAAGATTATACTTAGGGATGTCGTAGTTGCCTTGCCCCCGGAAAGAAAATGTGAATGTATGCACGCCCTTGAAAGAGCAAAGATTTAGAATTCACTACTAAGAGTTAATCCTTTCTCTCCATCAGTAGACTGGAAATTTCTGGTCGACCTAGTAGATTTGCTCTAGTCATTTTCGCATTTTGCAGAACTTTGGGCCGAAATTATGAATTGGTTTGCTGAAAGTTGAAGGGTGCCTAGTGTGTACACGCCCCGAGAAATATCAAACCTCATAAGGAAATATAGAGCCGAATTGGGGTTTTCCCTAGTCGTCACTCCGGAGATAGTGGAAACACATTATGATGAAGCTAACAACGCGTTGATCGTTATTGCTGCAGATAGGCCTGACAAGTCGGCAATACTAGGTCCAGGGGGTCGGGTTCTCAAGAAAATGCGGGAGGAACTTGGTTTGAGTTGGGTGGGCGTGAGATCCAAAGTAGATCTGGAGATGAAGAAAATCCGTTTGAACATTGCGATCAATAGCTTGCTTAAGGTGCTGGAATCTGCCAGTGAAGAGTTACGTAGGATAGCGGAGGAACGTATCCTTCCTATCCTTAGAAACGAACAGAACTATCCTCGAAGGGAGTTGGTTAAGTTAGAACCTGCGGAAAAAAGCTTGGCTACTGTGGCTTTCTCAGGTGGTGTAGATAGTTTTGCCACGCTCATTATACTTTGGAAAGCTGGCCTGAATCCTAACGCGGTTTCGATAGACCCGGGGACTTGGGTTCTTCCCTCGAAGTCTAAGAAAGAAATTGACTTGCTAGTTTCAAGACTTGGGGTCAATCATAGATATGTTCAGGCTGATGAGCCCTTCAAGGATGTTTTCAACCGAGCAATGGAAGGGAGAATTCATCCCTGCGGTGAATGTCACAGAGCTATGGAGTCTAAGATTCTTAGCATCGCCCGGGAAAATCATACACCAATATTGAGTTTTGGAGACCTTCTCCCAACAGGAAGCTACTCAGTCTACCTAATTCAACCGAATGTCCTCAGATTCAACGCAGGGGCAGCGCTAGGCCTGTCCAAAACAGATACCATAGCCTTAGCTCGACAACATGGGCATTCTGGCCCAAGTTACGCGTTTGGCTGCCCGTTATTGAGGGAGTTCCATAAGAGATATAGATACTATCGATGGCCCTCGGTGCAAAGAGTCTTGAGGGAGACAAGAGCTGGGGTGCTTGAACCTAGTCAAGCCCTAAGGTATGTAAAAAGCATAGTCCGGCGGTAGTTTCAAGTGGAATCTCCTCTCAAGCTGGGTTTTCGATCTACATCTAATTCCTGCACAGAGGAATGTGATATTGAAGTTGCGGCGCCAAGGGCTTTCTGCTGCCAAAAGATTTTTGGGAAGACTAAGCAGAGAGTGATAGAGCAGAGATCCTTTGCTATCGAGAGTCACGGAGCAGGAGTAAAAAACAGATTTGGTTCACATCAAGCGAGTTGATCTCCGAGGCTTCAAGACTTTCGGGCGGAAAGTATCCCTAGGTCTAGACAAAGGGTTAACCGTCATAACGGGACCCAACGGCGCAGGCAAGTCAAATATAATGGACGGCATCAAGTTCGCCTTGGGAGAATTGAGCCCGAAAGAACTCAGGGGAGGATCTCTCTCTGATTTAATCCACAAACCCTCGCCTGAAATGTCTGCTCAATCCGCTTGGGTGGCCATTCAATTTGACAACCAAGACAGGCGCATACCAGTGGATTCTGATTTTGTAACAGTGGCTCGTGAATTTAGGAAAGGTGGAGAGGGCATCTACAGGCTGAATGGGAGAAGGGTTGCAAGGAAGCAGCTGGCGGATGTGCTCTCTTCAGTCGGAATCCTCGTAACAGGCCATAACCTAGTTCCGCAACATGCTGTCACCAAACTTGCTGAAATCACATCTGAAGAGCGGAGAAGAATTATTGAAGACCTGACCGGGATAGGAGTTTACGATGTGAAGAAAGCTGAGGCGCAGGTTCAGTTACAGCAGGCTGACCTAAATCTCAGAGTTGCTTCAGCGAGGATAGATGAAGTAAGGACTAGAGTTGAATCTCTGGAAAAGGAAAGAAACGATCTCCTTAGATCTACCTTTCTGAAAAACAGGATTAACAAACTGCAAGCTCAACTTGTTTCCGACAACGTGAGACATCTCTGGGGAGAAATTGAAGAACTTAGAGGAAAAGTTCTAGATAAGCAAAGCGAAATGCAGTCGATAAAAAATGAGATAGACCGACTCGCAACGATCAGAAGTGAACTCGAGAATGAAAGGAGGAAATTCGAAGAAGAGACAGTTGAGAAAGGAGGCAGCCAGCTGTTTGAGATTGAGAGGAACATCGGCGACGTAGCTACTCAAATATCGAGGCTCAGAACAGAAGTCGAAACGGGAAACTCAAACTTGGAAACGCTGCGAAAGCAAAGAGAAGACCTGTTAGCACACTTGGATGAGATGAGCAGAAGCATCAAAGAAAAAAGAGCAGAATTAGACAAGCTGAAGGCTGGAAAGGAAAGGTTGCTCAAGGATCTTCAAGAGAAAAAGCAAGCATACGAAGAACTTTCCATGAAGATAACTGAAGTAAGAAACAGTTTCAACGAAAATACGAGGAGATTAGAAGCGATAGAAGATGAAATGGCAGAACTGTCGAAGCAGCTTGTCAGGTCTAACGCGCAAATTAGGGGAGGCTCAGCAAAGCTGAATCTAACCGCTGACTACGTGAAGACGCTTGAGACTCGGAAATCGGAGCTTCAAGGTTTCATTGAAGATGTGGAGAACAGACTTAGAGAACTCTCCATGCTAGCGAAAGAGGAACAGAAGCGTCTTCGGGAAATTGATGTGAGGCTTTCGCAACACACGACCCTGAAAAGCCTCAGACAAAGTGAGATCTCAGAAGCTTCGGAAATAGCAAAGAAAGCTGGGCTTTCACTGGCTGAATTCGAAACGCGCAGAAGTTTAGCTGAGACTTTTGCCACTGAAGCGAAAGCCCTCATGAAAATGGAGCAGATGGGTAAGGCAGGAGCTATTTCCGGAATCTATGGCCGCCTCAAAGACTTGATTAAAGTTAAGGAGAAATATCAGACAGCTGCAGAGGCAGCATCAAGAGGCTGGATGGACGCTCTAGTAGTGGATGAAGTTAAAACAGCAGTAACTTGCGTCGAAAGTCTGAAGAAGACCAAGCTTGGAAGGATCAAGATAGTTCCATTGACGAGCGTAGCCTCGGTAAGGCCCGTTGAGAAAGCGCCTAGTATTAGGGGTGTTCTAGGCCGTGCGGTAGACTTTGTAAAATGCGACGAGCATTTTGTGCCTGCTGTTAACTTTGTGTTTGGAGACACTGTTTTTGCAGACAGCCAGAAAGCCGCATATCTTTCCTCACTTGAAGGAACCAGAGCAGTCACCATCTCTGGCGACACGTATGAGCCCAGCGGAGGAATGATCGGAGGATACTACAGGGAGCCACTGGATATTGATGCTCTAACGCCTAAACCAGAGGCTATCAAAAGCCTTGAGGAAACTGTTCAGTCTCTAGAAAGCTTGATCAAAATAAGCAAATCTGACGTAGAACGGCTAGACGCGGAAATAGTCAGTCTCAGGGAGAATAAAGTAGCAAGCCAAGATGCTGTAGCAGCCGTCCAGAAGGAAGTGAAGGACATAGAAAACAGCCTAAGCAGATTCAGAAAAGCTATTTCCTTAACGGCAAAACGACTGCAAAGCGTATATTCATCCATGGAAAAAGAAAAGGCTTCGCTTTCTCAAGTAACATCCCAGCGAAGTGAAATCCAAGAAAAACTAACGCAAGCTGAAAAAGAAACAAGTTCGTTGAGACTGAAAACTAAACCGTCGACTGTCGCTGAACATGAAGGGAAGCACTCCCAACTGACAAAGGAGTTGAATGAGTTAAGGCAAAGCCAAATTGAGTTAGACGGCAAAATCTCAGCCTTAGAATCAATACTTGCCACACTTTTGCCCACCTACGACAGGGAAAAAATTCAGCTGAGAGATTTTGATTCAAGGATAGAGAAATTGACCAAGATTATTGAACAATCAGGATTAAGCCTGACCGAGAGAAATGAAAGGCTGAAAGAGCTAGAGCAGGAGAGAGATAGGCTTTCTTCGACGTTAGGGGCCGTAAGGGAGAGGAGAAGCGAATTCGAATCAGAGCTCAGAAAAATCGAATCTCAATCAAGGGACCAATTCAACAAGTATGAACCGTTGAATATTGCCATCGGTCAACTGAATGCCGAGATCAAAGAGAAGGAAACGCGCGTAGGATTCTCGCTTGATGAACTTCACCAACTTGGCTTCGATGAACCTGTGGGCATCAGACCAGAGGACATTGATAGAATAAAGTCGGAGCTTAATCTCATTAAGCGAGAGAGAGACAGCATAGGGCTTGTTAATGAGCTGGCAACTCAGCAATACGAGGAGCAAAAGAACAACTACAAGCAACTTTCAACGAGAATTAACGAACTTGAGAGGGAAAAACTTTCAATAGTCAATTTCATGAATGAAATTGAAAAGAAGAAATACGACACTTTCATGAACGCTTTTGCAGAGGTAAACAGAGAATTTCAAGAGATTTTCTCAAAAATAACCAGTGGTGGAACTGGTAGACTCTTGCTCGAGAATCAGGAGGATCCCTTCAAGGGAGGTGTTGATGTTTTCCTACGCTTTCCAGGTAAGTCGGAACTCGCAATTGGCAGCGCTAGCGGAGGCGAAAAATCTGTTGCAACCGTCGTCTTCATCATAGCGCTACAATCTATTTATCCCATGCCCTTCTACATGTTCGATGAGATAGATGCTCACCTTGATATTGTTAACACCCAGAGGCTGGCGGAGCTGCTTAGAGAGCGCTCGAGAAACTCGCAGTTTATCGTCATCTCTCTGAAGGATACTACAATTTCTAGAGCTGAGAGAGTCTATGGCGTTTATGTTCAAGAGGGGAGCTCTCAAGTTGTTTCACTTCCAACTCCGGCGGCGACTTGAATGAGTGAGCTGGAGAAGCCTTTTTGGGCCCATCCGCCTTACGCAGTGCTCTTCAACCTACTTCGCCTTCACAGAATAAGGCCATGGGATGTTAACATAGCGCTTCTACTGAATGCTTTTTTGGCAGAAATGAAGAAACGTGGGCATATTGATTTCTCTGCTTCAGGCACTGCCCTTCTCTCTTCCTCCATACTTCACAGGATGAAATCGGAGCTAGTTCTTAAAATGGAGGAGCCGCCGAAGCCTCCTGCCCCCAAACCTCAAGAAACAGTCCCTCCACCCTTGCCGCTACCAATTAGGTATGAACATGTTACCACCTCTGTTGAGCAAATCCTCAATGCCTTGAAGGAGGTTCTTGAAAGCGAACGATTTGTCCTGGCTGAAAAGGAGAAACCTGTCCTAGCACAAGTTTCTGTGTTAAAGCAGGTGGATGAGTTCCTTGCAAACATTGAGGAACACGTAAAAGAATTCTACTCAACGCTCCAGAAGATTTCTAGCAAACGTAGATCTGTCTCCTTCAAGAAATTAATCGAGAATCTATCATTCTTAGAAATTGTAAGACGGTTTATTATGCTCCTTTTCTTGGCTTGTCAAGACAAGGTAAGACTTGTTCAAGAGGAAGAATTCGGAGACATAGTGATATCAATCCTCCCGGAGACACCGAAAATTGCAGCAACCTAACTTGACAGCGGGTAACAGAGAGAAAAGCCAAATGGCATTGATTGAGGCCGCGCTTTATGTAACCGGTAGGCCACTCGACATGCAAACTCTGGGATCGGTATCCGGGATTAGGTCTGAAGAAAAAATTCGGTTGCTAGCAAGGACTCTAGTAGAGAAGTATAGGAAGGTAGATGGATCAATCGAGATAGTTGAACTTGAAGACGGACGCTATGTCATGCAGCTTAGACCTGAATATTCGAAAAGCGTTAGAAGACTTTCAACAAGACAGCTTCTCCCGCGGGGAGCCCTCAAAACCCTTTCTTTCATAGCCTTCAAGCAACCAGTAACCCAAGCATATGTGGTAAAAGTTCGGGGGAAATTGGCCTACGGTCATGTCAAGGAGCTTGGCGAGAAGGGCTTAATAACAAAAGACAGGCTAGGCCGGACTAAAATTTTGAGCACAACAGACATTTTCGCTGATTATTTCAACCTCAGCCACAACGTACGGTTGATGAAGAGGCAATTGCAAAAGCTGTTCGAAGGACTGGGCTATGCAAAGCAAGAACAGGCAATTACCGAGAGCCAAAACAAATCAAACGAACACTAATCGTAGCATAAAGATGAGAAAGAGAGGAAGCTGACTTTTCGACTAAGCAGGTTTCTTCTATCTCCCAACAAAATCAAATAGTGATCGAAATGTCGCTCAAACCTCTTAACTTCAGTTGGCTAATAGAGGGCAAACTGGCAGGAAGCGCTAACATATTTTCAGAGGAAAACCTAAAGTGGCTACGTGACTCCGGGATCAAGGCAATTCTGTCTCTAACCGAACACTCACAAAATTCGAGTATACTGAAGAGGTATGGGTTCGAACATCTCCATGTACCAATTGAAGATTATTCAGCTCCTACAATTGATCAAATAGAGCAATCCGTCAACTTCATTCATAGGATGGAGGTCGCTGGAAAACCAACCCTAGTCCACTGTGGAGCTGGACGAGGGAGAACAGGCGTCATATTGGCGGCATACCTCGTATACAAAGGCTATACAGCTGAGCAAGCCGTTCTGGAAGTTAGAGAGAGAAGACCTCTATCAATCGATACGGCGGATCAAGAATATGTTATAGCCCGCTACGAGCGCGTTCTAGAGTCGCGGAAAAATGAGTCCTACAAGACTTATCGACCAGATTCCCTTTAGAACCTGACCTGAAGGAAATCGTGACCACGCATATTTATCAATGCAACAGAGCAAATCACTAACTAAGCGCCCAGTAAGTTGTTCAGAGTTTTATTCGAGTACGGGCAACCCTTTTTGTTTCAGATACTTCTTTACTTCAGGAATCGAGATTAAACCGAAGTGAAAAACAGAGGCTGCAAGAAAGGCAGCAGCTTTCCCCTTAACCACTGCATCATACATATGTTGCACTGTCCCTGCTCCACCCGAAGCAATAACGGGAATCGAAACCCTCGAAGCCACTTGGCGTGTCATTGCAATATCGTAGCCCTCCTTGGTGCCGTCAGCATCCTTGCTAGTAAGGAGAATTTCACCTGCTCCAAGTTCTTCAACCTTACCAGCCCATTCTACTAAGTCGATGCCAGTCCCCTCCTTACCGCCCTTGATCAAAACTTCCATTGCGGGCTCTCCAGAAAGATTCTTTCTTCCGTCAATAGCGACCACAATTTTTTCTCGGCCAAAACGTGCAGCAGCCTCTTGAACCAGATTAGGGTTCGACACTGCGGCTGTGTTAATGGATACTTTGCTTACCCCTAGACTGAGGAGGAGTTCGACATCGTTCAAGTTTCTAACGCCTCCTCCTACCACAAAAGGCACAGTGGCTTTAGCCGCAACTTTGCGAACCCATTCGATTCGAGTTCCCCTCCCCTCGACAGAAGCTGCAATATCGAGGAAAACTAGTGCATCAGCACCTTCTCGGCAATACGCTTCAGCAGCCTCAACCGGATCTCGAGCATCCCTAAGATTTACAAACTTCACACCTTTTACCACCCTACCATCCTTCACGTCTAGACACGGTATAACGCGCACAGGCTTCACAGTTTTCAGATTCTTGCACCCTTCCCGGACGTTGCCTCTAACCATGAGGTTAAGTCTAAATATTTAGCTCGTAGAGCGGAGATATATCTTGACGGATCTGACTAGAGCTAATAAGATTTTCAGATTGGCTGTGAGG
>CAZAQQ010000043.1:0-9802 GCA_964487485.1 uncultured Candidatus Bathyarchaeia archaeon
TTTACTCCATTGTCTACATGGAACATGAGCATGCGCTGGGCACATACTTCGCGCTGTACTTGATGTATGGAGCTGGAATGATTGGAACAGTGTTAACCACCAATCTAGCTGCCTTCTTCCTGTTCTTTGAGTTAATGCTGCTTCCATCTTGGGCGTTGATTGGTGTATGGGGAACCGGCCCAAAGGAAATGATAGCCTTCAAATACTTCATGTTCACTGAGGCAGGAGCTCTCTCTCTCCTAGCTGGAATTGCCACAACAGGCTTCATAGCCGGAACCTTCGACGTTTTCAGCATCGCCTCTAAGGTAGCGAAAACCGACATCACCGTACTAATCGCAATAGTCACAGCGATGCTCATCGGGCTGTTCGTTAAGATGGCCATATTCCCAGTTCACACATGGTTACCAGATGCGCATGCAGAAGCGCCTACACCTATAAGCGCCTTGCTTTCTCCGGCAATGATTGGTATAGGTGGCTACGCTGCGATTCGAATAGTCTACACAGCCTTCCCCATGGTTCTGGGACGCTGGCAATTCGTGATAACACTTGCCGTTCTGGCGTTGATAACAATGGTTTACGGCGGAGCCATGGCTTTGGCTCAAGAAGACATGAAGAGGCTACTGGCCTACTCAAGCATAAGCCAAATGGGGTACCTACTTTTCGGAATAGCCTCCCTCTCAGTTCTAGGCCTAGCTGGAGCAATACTTCTCTACATTAGCCATGGATTATGCAAGGCCATTCTCTTCATGGTCGCCGGAATATTCATTCATAACTTCAAAACTAGGAACATAAGAGACCTATGCGGGCTAGCTGGCAAAATGCCCTACACCGCCACAGCAACGCTTATAGCGTTCTTGGGCTTGGCAGGCGCACCTCCGCTCATAGGTTTCTGGGGCGAATTCTTCGTTTTCTCCGGTTCCATGTACACTGGTTTCGCAGGAATCCTAGGACGAGATTTTACGCGCGTAGCAGTCACAGCTCTTGCGGTAGTTGCCTCAGTCTTGACGGCGGGCTATGGCTTATGGACTATGCGTAGGATATTCTACGGAGAGCTGACGGAAAAACTGAAAGAAGCCAGAGAAGCGCCTGCATTGATGATTGGCCCGATAATGATATTGGCCGCGTTAGCAATAATCCTCGGCGTCTACCCCACTTTCATCAGTAAATCAATAGGTTCGATTCTATACGATTTGATTTCGAAGACTACAGCTGCGATAGGTTCGTAGACGCAGTTTACAAGACTAACAAGTGTAGAATTCTGGCAGGATGCTCACTACAAGAACTCGTCCAATCTAGTATGAGTAGGTCTTTCCTCTTGGACTTTACTCGAAACCTCTTCAGCAAAAATCTCAATCTTGCCGTAGACCCCATCATAGCCGGGTATGACCTTCACGCGATCCTCTCGAACCCTAATTACCGCATCAGCCACCGCCTCGTTCGTCAAATTCGCAATTTCCTCCCTTGAAGCATTCAGCAAAACGTGAAATTCATTTCCAAGTTTCCCAATCAACGTATTGTAAATTTCCCATACTTTCGATGACGAAGGTTGTTCAGCTCCAATGACAGTGGCGACTATTTCTGAGAGCGGAAGTAGATGTATGAATCCAACTGCATTTTCAGGCCTAAAACCCAAAGGCCGATCTGCCAACTCTTCAACTCGCTGTTCAACACCCTTCGTAAGTTTTCTACCACATTTCGGGCATAGGTTACCGGACTTCATGGCATTAGTTGGAGACATTGAAACATTGCACCTCCTATGACCACTCCAATGATACTTACCATATGCCGGGTCGGTTTCTATCGTAAGCCTGAATCGTTTAGGATCCTTCGTGGTAAGGACTTGCGTCACTTCATCATAGGTAAGTTCGTCTAGTTCGAAAACATTCGCCTCCCTACCAATGCGCCACGGCCAAGCTGAATGCGAATCACTGTTCGAAACTATTGTAAAACGATCCAGTGAACTTAACCTCCAATTCATAGCCGGGTCGGAGGAAAGACCTGTTTCCAAGGCGTGAATATGTTTTGTCATGTCTTGATAGCAATCGTCGAAGCGATCAAACCCGCTGAAAGCTCCGAAAATGCTAAACCAGGGCGTCCAGGCATGGGATGGAAAAACAATGTTCCTAGGTGAGACCGCCATCACTTCCTCGACCATTTCAGCAGCGGTCATATCTAGCATTGGTCGGCCATCCACAGCCAAATTGCCATATTTTGAAAGTCTATCATTTATCTGACTAACTACTTCGAAATCTGGAGCGACTAGAACGTGATGGATTTTCTTGGATTTACCCTCATACTCGAATATTGTGCATATTTCACTGGACAAAATGAATGTGATCGAGGGTTGGGTAGTGGAAGGTTTGTGAAGGCCAGTATTGTCGATTGGCGTAAGCGTTTGTTTCAGTTCATTGAGCCATTTAGGGTGGGTAAAGTCCCCTGTGCCCACTAGATTGAGGCCTTTTATCTGCGCAAACCTCGTTACCTCGTCAACGTTCATGTTTAGGCTTGTGGCTCTACTGTACTTGCTATGTATGTGAAAATCTGCTATGATTCTCAATCCAATAACCTGAATCTGCAACTGAATTCATTTCAAGTACCAATTAATGGTTGTGTTAGATAGCGCCGATCTCGGACAATGTATAGAACGCTGTAGAGGTGGTTCTAGGACACTTACATGAGCAAATTTAAATATTGTACGAGTTCTCCTAGTTAGCGCAGCCTAACGTTGGCTGTGGAAATCAAGTGGAGCAAGCACTTTCTCATGTGAGTTCACTAGTTCCAAGTTAGCCGCGGATTACCTATCATAGGTGAGGATCTTTGGCGATTGAAAGACGGGAAACGTCTGAAAAGTTTAGCCTGTGGTTTCGAAAGGTTTTGAGCGAGGCGGAGATAGTTGATTACCGCTATCCGGTGAAGGGATGCGGTGTTTGGCTTCCGTATGGATTTCAATTGCGGCAAAACATTATTTCTGTGATTAGAGGCCTGTTGAATAAGACTGGGCATGAAGAATGTTTGTTTCCAATCTTTATCCCTGAAGATTCATTCGCTAGAGAAACAGCTCACATAAAGGGCTTGGAAACAGAGGTTTTTTGGGTAACCCATGCAGGTGCGAGGAAACTTGATGTTAAACTGATCCTTAGACCCACCAGCGAAACAGTAATTGCTCCTATGCTGAAGCTTTGGATCCGCTCCCATGCTGACTTGCCAAAGAAGCTCTATCAAGTGGTCAACATCTTCCGGTATGAAACTAAAGCTACATGGCCAATAGTTCGCGTTCGGGAGGTGACAACTTTCAAGGAAGCGCATACGGCCCATGCAACATCGAAAGATGCTGAGGAACAGGTTAGGGAAGGAGTGGAGGTTTACAAGAGGTTTTTTGATTGCCTATGCTTATCATACACTATAACTGATAGACCTGACTGGGATAGGTTTCCAGGAGCTCTTTGTTCAACTGCCTTCGAAACAGTTTTGCCAGACGGGAAAACCTTGCAGATAGGTACTGTCCACAACTTGGGCCAGAATTTCTCGAAGGCGTTTGACCTGACTTTTGAGAAAGAAGACGGTAGCCGAGATTACCTTTGGCAAACATGCTACGGAATTTCGGAACGTGTCATTGCGGCAATAATAGCAGTTCATGGAGACGACCGAGGCCTTGTTCTACCGCCTTCCATAGCACCGATTCAAGTTGTAATCGTGCCAATACCCTACAAGGGCTTCGAAGAAAAAATAAAGATCGCAACTGACAGAGTCGAGGAGAAAATTGGGAAAATTGGGTTAAGAGTCAGCACTGACAATCGCGAAGGTATGACGCCTGGTGCGAAATTCTATCAATGGGAAATAAAAGGAGTGCCCATCCGCGTGGAGGTAGGTCCGAAAGACATTGAGAAAGGTGTTGTAACAATTGTACGGAGAGACACTTTGGAAAAAAGCACCTGCAGTGAAGATAGATTTGAGGAGACCGTGAAAAGCATGCTAGCAGCGGTTGAGAAAGCGTTGAGAGACAAGACTTGGGCATGGCTTAGAGCCAAGATAAAGTCAGCAGAGACAGTTGAGGAAGCGGCTAAACTTCTCAAGAAAGGAAGTGGGATAGTAGAATTGAATTGGTGTGGAGCTGAAGATTGCGGTCTTAAGGTGGAAGAGAAAACCGGTGGAAGAGTTCTTGGAACGCCTGTTGACAAAACTCCGACCGCTGGAAGATGCGCCGTCTGTGGAAAAAGCGCCAAAACCACCATCAGAGTGTCAAAGGCCTACTAAAGCGATTCCGAAACTGAGCTATCACTCGGCCCAAAAAATCTATTCTGCAGAGATGTCATGTATCGGGACTATTTCAGTTGTCTCATATTCGCCTTATTCTTTTGAAAACATCTCGCGCTCTTCCGATCACCTCATCTCTGGCGCCGAACCGAGTTGGCCCCACACCCTCAATCACAAAGGAAGATGATGAAGATCCAATGGCAGCAGACCACAAAGGATCTTTCGTCCTCAGATATTCAGCAAGAAAAGCTCCGATGAAGGCATCGCCAGCTCCAGTGAGATCTACGAGTCTACTTGGTTCATGAGCTGGAACAAGGTAGCAGCCATCTTCAACAGTGAATATTACAGCCCCCTTCCAACCCATTGTTGCCATGGCAATATGAGGCCCAGTCTCGTTGATTTTCACCAAAGCCTCTTTCACTTTGCTGGTTCCAGCGACAACTTCAAGTTCCTCTGCTGAGGCTTTGAAGACATGGGTTCGCCCCAAAAGCCGCCTGTCAAACCATTTTTCCAAGTGGGCGTGACCACGCTCATCAAACCGCCTTACAAATCCTTGCGGATCTAGAGAGACTAGCTCTGCCCTCTTCGAAATTTCAATTGCCGTATCAAGGGATATCTCTCCGGCAACTGAGCCTATGTGCACCGCCCTAAATTGCGTATCCGCAGGTAAGTCTCCAAGTAATATTGGTTCGCATAGAGCTTTCAGACAAATTGATCTCTCATTGTCAAGATAGTCTAGTACAAACCTAGTTGTCGGAGCCCCCACCCTCCTAATACCATTAGTGTCCACGCCCAGCTTAGCCATCCATGTTATCCATTCCTCAGGGAAGTCAGAGCCGACCTTTGACATTAGTGAAACGCTGGCGCCTAGGCTGGCAGCAGCCAACGAGGCGTAGACAGCCGCACCGCCTGGTGTCCATCGAGAACATTTGACTCTTTCCGATTTGATAAAATCCATTGTAGTATGTCCAGAAACTACCAGGTCAAACATACTGATGGCGTTGAAGGCCTTAGTGGTTTGATAGGTCTCGCGGGCAACCAGAACTTGGGATGCCATGCCTGTATATGTGTCGAATCTGCGAATAATGCTTATGATTTCGTAACCAGACAGCGAAGGGATGGGCGGAGGAGGTCAACCGCATCTAGGGTCGCTGATCAAAGTCTTGGCATAAGTCCTGCGAAGATTGCGTAACCTAGTAGCGCTCCCAGTATCACCACTATGACTAAGAAAACAATCACTGCCAGTATGGCTATGAGTACAGCCTTGCCCCAGCCTGTGTCAAAGAAGTGTTTTATCAGCGCCAACCAAACTATCAGAGTTACTATGAACCCAAGTACGCCATGAACAAACGCTCGTAGGAAGGTGTTGATGATTATACCTAGCGCGACTATCCAGATGGCGTCTGTGAATTTTGCCTTCTCTTTCCCAACCATTGAACGACCTACGAGCCATAGCACTGGGGAAACAATTATTACACCAACGATTATTTCTGCCACAATTCCGGCGAGACTTGTTCCCAAAGCCATGGTTGCTCAGACTTCTCTAGGTTCAGCTTGAGAATATAAAACTTGGCCACTGAACTATTTTTCCCAGCTTCCCTTGAGTCCCATAACCACAACTCTTAAAGAGCAGGGATTAAACTAAGGGTTCGGGAATGCGAAACTATGGGAAAGAAACGCAAGTCGAGGGGAAGGAGCAAAGGAGGCAAGGGCAGAAGCGAACTAGTTCAGTGTACCAACTGTGGCATGCAAGTTCCACGTGACAAAGCGAAACGTGTTACAACTTGGGTTTCTCTCGTTGAACCTGCTCTAGCAAAAGAATTGAGATCTAGAGGCGCTTATATTACTAGGCAACCTGTTATGAAGTACTATTGCGTTTCATGCGCAGTCCACTTTGGAGTTACGAAAGTCAGAGCGCATGATGAGCGAAGATACGCGTATTAGTCCTGTCTCGTGCTTTTGCACGAAATTTTTTCTTTGCTGAGCTTCCACGCTGGCGTCAAGCCAGATTTTTTGCTCAGGAGAATGAGTATTACCAAGACAGCAATGAAACACATCGGGTTCTTAGCTGCTGCCGTCCGATCACGACCACAGCGACCGCTATTGTCACAGAGGCGCATATGACGGCGGCAGACATAGCGTAGGCTGCTATGACGGCGTGGTCGCTGGAGCTGGATTGAGAAGAAGAAGCGGACGGTTGAACACCGAGAAGAACTGCTGTTGAGCGAACTACGCTGCCGCTGACCCCTGTGATGACCAAGTTGTAGGTTCCGGGCAAGGTTGATGCGCCTGTCGCAACGGTCAGGGTCGAATAGGAATTGGGAACGACCATGGTCGGGCTGAAGACGCCTACAGTACCTCCAGGCAAACCTGAAATGCTTAGAGCAACTGGAGAATGGAATCCTTCGCCAGCCGTTATCATGACTACGTAGGTGGCTAGCTGACCTTGGGTAACGGTTTGAGATGAAGTTGCAGCAATGCCAAAATCAGTTATAGGTGTCGTCCGAACGGTTATCTTAACGTGTGCTGGAATGGTTAAGGGAGCCTCGTACCCACTTATGGCCTGCTGCATGTTGAACGCGGCTCCGCGGCAGAACCATACGTAGAAAGTTCTCAAAGAGGTAGGTACAGTCAGAGTAAACGTTCTTGTTTGCCTTATCCCAGGATAGGTTCCGGGGGCACCCTCGTAAAGGGCTACATAGAACCCAGAAGTTGGCGGCCAACTGGGAGACCAAGACACTACTAGGAAAACTTGAACATTCTCACCTAATCTCGCGGTCCACACATAGAAAGTCGCACTAAGAGATATTGTCTCACCTGGAGACGCGCTGAAAGCTTGCTGAGGTGTGATGGACTCCAGAATGGCTTCTCGGATAAGACTCCCGTCAGGACCTATGGCGGGGGCCGGCAACGAGAACAACTCTTGCGCTTGAGATCGAGGAAAGCCTGCGGAGATTGTGAACACTAGGACGAAAAGAGCTAAGACGCCGTAGGAGAGTTTCAACTCTAATTCCGGCGTATACACCAGCTAGAGAAACCCGCTTATCAAGATTCCGATTTTCACCTAGAAGCGCTCAAGCTCCAGCCTATGGGAAAGTATCAGCTGTCCTTATCGATGAAAACTTCATTTGATTTCTGCTCGTGCATGCAAGATTCTTTGGGCGATAGTCAAGGTTGCCAATAGAGCGATTAGGGCCATACCCAATTCGATTTGCCTTAGAAGGGTTGCGACGGCGAGAATAATAATTCTTTCAGGCCTCTCAGCAACTCCCACATGCTGCATATCCGCTCCATAAGACTCCGCCTTTGCGCGCACATAACTTACCATGAGAGACGCTGTCAGCGCTACCAAACCGGTCTGAAGTGAACAAAGCCCACCCAACAATATTCCTGCATAGACCGCTATTTCGCCGACCCTATCGATGAAGGAGTCTATGAACCCTCCGAATTTTGTAACTTGCCCATATAATCTGGCCATGGCCCCGTCTACGGCGTCAAAAAATCCTGAAAGTAGAAGGAAAACAACCGCCAGAATCAAAGTCGAAGCCATCTCCACTCGACTCCAATAGGCTAATGAGGAGAGAAAAGCGAATAGCAGACCTAGACAACTTACTGCTGTTGGACCTAGGCCTATCCTACGAAAGGCTGTTGCAAACCAGTTTAGGAACACAGCCACCTTTTGCCGCAGCCTTGTCAGCAAACATATCCCGCCAGCCGTTCACGCATTAATGAAGAATCACTTGCATATCACTTAAGCGCTATGTACTTGGTGTCATGCGATGAAAAGCTTATGCCGCATTTGGAGAAGTTCTGCTAGCTGGGATACGACCAATTATTAAGTTGCCTTTGCCAATCTTATTATCGCCTTGTGCGAAGACGAAATGGCTTGTGACCTGAATGGGGAAAATAGATAGAGGTGTAAGATGTAACGTCGTCGGGTGCAATGAAGAAGCGATACGCTCAATCTCTCCAGAAAAAGTAGCAAGTGCAGGTCTGAGCATTGGGGAGGCAAGGCGAGCCTACCTATGTCCGAAACACTACAAGGAAATGAAGAAGAAGCTCAAGAAGCAGCAAATGCTGGAGAAATGGAGGATGTCAGCCTAACACTCGAATCTAGGTGATCAAATTTGAGAATACTGCTTATTCACGCCGACCACTTCGAGTATGAAGTCAAGCAAGAAGCCGTGAAGAATCCGGAGGAAATCGAGGAGCATGACAAGAAGGGTGCGGCAGATGAAGTTCTAGTAGCATTTTGCACTGTGGAAAAAGAGGATGAAAAGGCTCCCAGCCGCGTGGCCACTAAGGCAGCTGAATCCATCAGCGAGGTTGCTGGATGGATAAAAACAAGGAACATTTTCCTATACCCATACGCACACCTCTCCAGCAGTCTAGCTTCAAGAGATGCGGCAATCCCCATACTCAAAACCCTAGAGCAACTGTTAAGAGAAAAAGGATTTGATACTAAGAGAAGCCCCTTCGGCTGGTACAAGAGCTTCAGCATCAAATGCAAAGGCCACCCCCTATCAGAACTATCTCGAAGTATTCTGGTCGAAGAAGCAGCTGTTGAAACTGTTCCAGTGAAAACAGAATATGGAATTATGGACGTTGAAGGCCATTTGCATGACACTAAAGATTACAAGTTTGGCCCAAAGGAGGAGGAATTCCGAGCTCTAGTTGAGAAAGAGGCCTTTAAGAAAGAACTTCGAGGTGGAAAGCCCAGGTTTCTAGATTATTGCAGAAAGTTCGGAATTGAATGGGAATCCTATTCAGACACAGGTCACATGAGATATGGGCCTGAAGCGACGGCAATGTTTGACTTAATAGCTGAATATTCTTGGATGGTTGCTAGTTCACTCGGCATACCTGTCTTTCAAGTCCGAGGGACAAACATGTTTGATTTATCCGTGCCAGCCGTGAAGGAACATGCAAATCTTTTCGGAGACAGACTTTACGAAATCGAGGTCGACGAGAAAAGCTTCGTACTGAGGTATGCTGCTTGCCACCAGCAGTTCTCCGCGGTCAAAGACTGGCAAATAAGCTACAGAAACATGCCCTTCGGCACCTTCGAGGTTGCTGACAGTTATAGGCTTGAGAAAAGCGGTGAGCTACTACTATGTTTCCGAGTTCGCAAGATGCATATGCCCGACCTGCACATCTTCTGCCGCGATCTTGAAGAAGCGAAGCAAGTCTCCCTCAAGATACACCGCAAGATTTATGACGAAATCGGAAAATTGGGAAGGGACTATGTTTCTATCTACAACACAACAAGAAGCTTCCTAGAGCAGCATAAGGGCTTCTTCCTTGAGTTACTGAAGACTGAGAGGAAACCAGTCCTTCTGAATTTCGTTCCCGAAAACCTATACTATTGGGTGATAAACGTTGAATACACAATAGTGGATGAGTTGAATAGACCTCGCGAAGTTGCCACATTTCAAATTGACATGGGTAACGCGAAGAGATTTGGAATAACATACGTAGATGAAAGAGGAGAAAAACGGTATCCGCCGATTATACACACCGCTTTGCTGGGGACGATTGAGCGCTATCT